>NZ_JBIVHR010000015.1:0-86873 GCF_044749305.1 Pseudomonas sp. NPDC089534
AAGAAACTGTAATCACGGCGCCCGGCAACGGGCGCTAATTTAGGTTGAGGCAATCAGATGGCTATGACAGTCCATTGCGACATCGTCAGTGCGGAAGGGGAAATCTTTTCCGGCCTGGTCGAGATGGTGATTGCGCACGGTGCACTGGGTGATCTGGGTATCGCCCTGGGTCACGCGCCGCTGATCACCAATCTCAAGCCGGGTCCGATCCGCCTGATCAAGCAAGGCGGGGATGCCGAGGTGTTCTACATCTCCGGCGGTTTCCTCGAGGTTCAGCCGAACATGGTCAAGGTTCTCGCCGACACCGTGCAACGTGCTGCCGACCTGGATGAAGCCTCTGCTCAGGAAGCCGTCAAGGCCGCCGAGCGGGCTCTGCACGACAAAGGCGCTGATTTCGATTACGGCGCTGCGTCCGCACGTCTGGCCGAGGCCGCAGCTCAGCTGCGTACCGTCCAGCAGATCCGCAAGAAGTTCGGCGGTTAATCCACCGCCCGCTTGTTGTGCGATTGATAAAAAAGGGTAGCCTCGGCTACCCTTTTTTATTTCCGATTTTCACAACCCGGTCGCAGTCGCTGACCACCCAGGATTGGTAGCCAGTCATGTCTCTTGAAATCGTAATCCTCGCGGCCGGCCAAGGCACCCGCATGCGTTCGGCGCTGCCGAAGGTGCTGCATCCGATCGCCGGCAACTCCATGCTCGGCCATGTTATCCACAGCGCCCGCCAGCTGGAGCCACAGCGTATTCATGTGGTGATCGGGCACGGTGCCGATGCGGTGCGTGAGCGCCTGGCGGCCGATGACCTGAATTTCGTGCTGCAGGACAAGCAACTGGGCACCGGCCACGCGGTGGCCCAAGCGGTGCCGTTCATCCAGGCCGATACCGTGCTGATCCTCTATGGCGACGTGCCGCTGATCGAAGTCGACACCCTGCGCCGCCTGCTGAAGCAGGCAGGCCCCGAACAGTTGGGGCTGCTGACCGTCGAACTCGACGACCCGACCGGTTACGGCCGCATCGTGCGCGACGCCGACGGCAAGGTCACGGCCATCGTCGAGCAGAAGGACGCCAACGAGGCCCAGCGGGCCATCACCGAAGGCAACACCGGCATTCTGGCCCTGCCGTTCCGGCGCATGGGCGACTGGATGGGCCGGCTCTCCAACAACAACGCCCAGGGTGAGTACTACCTGACCGATGTGATCGCCATGGCGGTCAGCGACGGTCTGGTGGTGGCCACCGAGCAGCCCGACGACGCGATGGAAGTGCAGGGCGCCAACGACCGCAAGCAGCTGTCCGAACTGGAGCGCCACTATCAGTTGCGCGCCGGCCGCCGGCTGATGGCCCAGGGCGTGACGCTGCGCGACCCGGCCCGTTTCGATGTGCGTGGTGAAGTGACCGTCGGTCGGGACGTGCTGATCGACATCAACGTCATTCTCGAAGGCAAGGTGGTCATCGAGGATGACGTGGTGATCGGCCCGAACTGCGTGATCAAGGACAGCACCCTGCGCAAGGGCGCGGTGGTCAAGGCCAACAGCCACCTCGAAGGGGCGGTGCTGGGCGAAGCCAGCGATGCCGGCCCGTTCGCCCGCCTGCGTCCGGGCACCGTGCTGGAGGCCCGGGCCCATGTGGGTAACTTCGTCGAACTGAAGAACGCCCACATGGGCGAGGGCGCCAAGGCCGGGCACCTGACCTACCTGGGCGATGCACAGATCGGCGCCCGCACCAACATCGGCGCCGGCACCATCACCTGCAACTACGACGGCGCCAACAAGTGGAAGACCGTGCTGGGCGAGGACGTGTTCATCGGCTCCAACAACTCGCTGGTGGCGCCTGTGGATATCTCTGCCGGTGCGACCACGGCGGCCGGATCGACCATCACCCAGAATGTGGATAAGGCCCAATTGGCGGTCGGCCGCGCAAAACAGCGCAACATCGATGGCTGGAAGCGCCCGGAGAAGATCAAGAAGGGCTGAGTTATCCACATCAGCGGGCGGGCCGACAGTTATGCACAGGTCGACCTAACCCTTTCGCGGGCAATCCCGCTCCCACAGGTTCCGTGAGAATCATGGTGGGAGCGGGCTTGCCCGCGAAGCTTTTCCACAGAAGAAAATCCTGCGGCAGGCTTGACCATTTCTCGCTGATAGGTTTTGATTGCGCCACTTATCTTTCGAATCGAAACTTAATCGGCCATGTCGAAACGCAACACGCCCCAACGCCGCCATAACATCCTGGCCTTGCTCAGCGAGCAGGGCGAAGTGAGTGTGGATGAACTGGCGAAACGCTTCGAAACCTCCGAAGTTACGATTCGCAAGGATCTGGCCGCGCTGGAAAGCCATGGCCTGCTGCTGCGCCGTTACGGCGGCGCGATCACCATGCCGCAGGAACTGGTGGCGGACACCAGCCAGAACGTCTCGAAATACAAGCAGGCCATCGCCCGCGCAGCGGTCAAGCGCATCCGCGAACACGCCCGCATCATCATCGACAGCGGCAGCACCACCGCCGCCATGATCCCGGAGCTCGGCCATCAGCCGGGCCTGGTGGTCATGACCAACTCCCTTCACGTCGCCAATGCCTTGAGCGAGCTCGAGCACGAGCCCGTGCTGCTGATGACCGGGGGCACCTGGGATCCGCATTCGGAGTCCTTTCAGGGCCAGGTCGCCGAGCAGGTACTACGCTCATACGACTTCGACCAGTTGTTCATCGGCGCCGACGGCATCGACCTGGTGCGCGGCACCACGACGTTCAACGAGCTGCTCGGCCTGAGCCGGGTGATGGCCGAAGTGGCGCGGGAGGTGATTGTGATGGTCGAGGCCGACAAGATCGGCCGCAAGATTCCCAACCTGGAGCTGCCCTGGAGCAGCGTCCATACCCTCATCACCGATGATCGCCTGCCCCACGAGGCACGGGATCAGATACAGGCCCGCGGCATCAATTTGATTTGCGCGACTGTCAGCCAGGAGAAATAAGCATGTGTGGAATTGTCGGCGCCGTAGCTGAACGCAGCATCACCGCCATCCTGCTCGAAGGCCTCAAGCGCCTCGAATACCGGGGCTACGACAGCGCCGGCGTGGCGGTGTACACCAACGCCAACACGCTGGAGCGCACCCGCCGCGTGGGCAAGGTCAGCGAACTGGATGCGGCGCTGGCCGAGCATCCGCTGGTCGGCCGCCTCGGCATCGCCCACACCCGCTGGGCGACCCACGGCGCGCCGAGCGAGCGTAACGCCCACCCGCACTTCTCCGGCGACATCGCCGTGGTGCACAACGGCATCATCGAGAACCACGAAGCCCTGCGCGAGCAACTGAAGGCGCTCGGGTATGCCTTCTCGTCGGACACCGACACCGAAGTCATCGCCCACCTGCTCAACCACAAGCTCAAGGAACTGAAGGACCTGACCGTCGCCCTCAAGGCCACCGTCAAGGAGCTGCACGGCGCCTACGGCCTGGCGGTGATCAGTGCGCAGCAGCCCGATCGCGTGGTCGCCGCCCGCAGCGGCAGCCCGCTGGTGATCGGCCTGGGCCTGGGCGAGAACTTCCTCGCCTCCGACCAACTGGCCCTGCGTCAGGTCACCGACCGCTTCATGTACCTGGAAGAGGGCGACATCGCCGACATCCGCCGCGACAGCGTGCAGATCTGGGACGTCAACGGCCAGGCCGTCGAGCGCCAGACCGTGCAGTACAGCGACGGCGCCGAAGCCGCCGACAAGGGCGAGTTCCGCCACTACATGCTCAAGGAAATCCACGAGCAGCCAACGGTGGTGCAACGCACCCTGGAAGGCCGCCTGAGCCAGGATCAAGTCCTCGTTCAAGCCTTCGGCCCGCAGGCGGCTGAACTGTTCGCGAAGGTGCGCAACGTACAGATCGTCGCGTGCGGCACCAGCTACCACGCCGGCATGGTCGCCCGTTACTGGCTCGAAGAACTGGCCGGCATTCCGTGCCAGGTCGAAGTCGCCAGCGAGTTCCGCTACCGCAAGGTGGTGGTGCAGCCGGACACCTTGTTCGTCACCATTTCCCAGTCCGGCGAAACCGCCGACACCCTGGCGGCGCTGCGCAACGCCAAGGAACTGGGCTTCCTCGCCAGCCTGGCGATCTGCAACGTCGGCATCAGCTCGCTGGTGCGCGAGTCCGACCTGACCCTGCTGACCCAGGCCGGCCGCGAAATCGGCGTGGCCTCGACCAAGGCCTTCACCACACAGTTGGTTGGCCTGCTGCTGCTCACCCTGTCCCTGGGCCAGGTGCGCGGCACCCTGGGCGCCGGCGTCGAAGCCACGCTGGTGGAAGAACTGCGCCGCCTGCCGACCCGCCTCGGCGAGGCGCTGGCCATGGACAGCACCGTGGAGAAGGTCTCCGAACTGTTCGCCGAGAAGAACCACACCCTGTTCCTGGGCCGTGGCGCGCAGTTCCCGGTGGCGATGGAAGGGGCCCTGAAGCTCAAGGAAATCTCCTACATCCACGCCGAGGCCTACCCGGCCGGCGAGCTGAAGCACGGCCCGCTGGCGCTGGTGGACAATGACATGCCGGTGGTCACCGTCGCGCCGAACAACGAACTGCTGGAGAAGCTCAAGTCCAACCTGCAGGAAGTCCGCGCCCGCGGCGGCGAACTGATCGTGTTCGCCGACGAAAAGGCCGGGATGTCCAACGGCGAAGGCACCCACGTGGTGCAGATGCCGCACATCAACGACATCCTGTCGCCGATCCTCTACACCATCCCGCTGCAACTGCTGTCGTACTACGTCGCCGTGCTCAAGGGCACCGACGTGGATCAGCCGCGCAACTTGGCGAAGTCGGTGACGGTGGAATAACTTATCCACAGCTGACGTACCCTCAAGAATCGCAGCTTCGGCTGCGATTTTTTTCGACTCGAGGATTCCGATGGACCGCTTCCAGGAAATGCAGGTCTTCACCGCCGTCGCCCAGGAGCAAGGCTTCTCGGCGGCGGCGCGGCGGTTGGGGTTGTCGGCGGCCAGCGTCACCCGGGCGGTGGCGGCGCTGGAGCAGCGGATCGGTACGCAGTTGCTGGTGCGCACCACCCGCAGCGTTCACGTCAGCGAGGCGGGGCAGCGGTATCTGGAGGATTGCCGGCGGATCCTGGCCGAGGTGCAGGAGGCCGAGGATTCCGCCGCCGGCAGCCATGCCCGGCCCCGCGGGCAATTGACGGTGACCGCGCCGGTGCTGTTCGGCGAGCTGTTCGTCACGCCGGTCATGGCCGGTTACCTGGCGCAGTATCCCGAGGTGTCGATCAATGCCTTGCTGGTGGACCGTGTGGTGAGCATGGTCGAGGAGGGCGTCGACGTGGCGGTGCGCATCGGGGAGTTGCCGGACAGTAACCAGCACGCGATCCGGGTCGGCGAGGTGCGGCGGGTGATCTGCGGTTCGCCGTCGTATTTCGCGCGGCATGGACGGCCCGTCTGCCCGCAGGATCTGGCCGGCGCGCCGGTGGTGGCCACCTCGGCCATCGGCCAGTTGCGCAACTGGCCGTTCATCGAGCACGGCGAACCGGTCAGCGTGCGCCCGGAGCCACGGCTGGTGGTGACCGCCAACCAGGCCGCGATCGCCGCCGCCTGCCTGGGGCTCGGGCTGACGCGGGTGCTGTCTTATCAGGTGGCGGGCAAGATCGCGTCCGGCGAGCTGGAGATCGTCCTCGCCGAGTTCGAGCTGCCGCCGCTGCCGATCCATGTGGTGTATCAGGGCGGGCGCAAGGCTGCGGCGCGGGTGCGCAGTTTTGTCGACTACGCCGTGAAGGCGCTGCGTGAGCATCCGGCGCTGAAGGATGCGGCTTTATTTCACTCAGTGAAATAATCGATTGCGTTTGCTGGTGATTCTACTGATCAGGTGAAGGGTGGAAGATGGCCGCCACGGTTGTCGCCCATTCCGGGCGGCGCTTTTATCCAGCGGAGTCGACCATGCAAGCGATCAAACTCTACAACTTCCCGCGTTCCGGCCACGCACACCGCGTGGAGTTGATGCTCTCGCTGCTGCAATTGCCCGTCGAGCTGATCCTGGTCGACCTGGCCAAGGGCGAGCACAAGCAAGCGCCGTTTCTTGCCCTCAACAGCTTCGGCCAGGTGCCGGTGATCGACGACGGCGGCGTGGTGCTGGCCGACTCCAACGCGATCCTGGTGTACCTGGCGCAGAAGTACGGCAACGGCCGTTGGCTGCCGGCCGATCCGGTGGGCGCGGCACGGGTGCAGCGCTGGCTGTCCGTGGCGGCGGGTCCCATCGCCTTCGGCCCGGCGGCGGCGCGCCTGGTCACGGTGTTCGGCGCGCAGTTGAATGCCGACGAGCTCATCACCCGCGCCCACAACCTGCTCAAGGTCATGGACCTGGAGCTGGGCAAGACGCCGTACCTGGCCGGTTCTGAGCCGACCATCGCCGATGTGTCCGCCTACAGCTACATCGCCCACGCGCCGGAAGGCAACGTGTCGTTGGACGACTACGCCAATGTCCGTGCCTGGCTGCAGCGTGTCGAAGCGTTGCCCGGTTTTGTCGGCATGCCGCGCACGGTGGCCGGCCTGCAGAAAACCGCCTGATGTCCACGGCCCGGCCGAGCCGGGCCATCCACACTGCGCCGGCGGCGTAGGGGAGGCACTGTGATGGAACGTTCACCCTGGCACGCCGGCGAACGGCAACTGCAGAACCACGTCGGCGTCGCCGAGCGGATGGAGGCGTTCGGGCGCAAGGTGATCCGCACCTGGATGCCGGACCAGCATCGCGAGTTCTACCGGCAACTGCCGTTCATGCTGTACGGCGCGGTGGATGGCGAAGGCCGGCCCTGGGCCAGCGTGCTGGAGGGCGAGCCGGGGTTCGCCCGCTCGCCGGACCCGGAGCATCTGCACTTCCTGGGCCTGCCCGCCGCCGATGACCCGGCGGCGTTGCAGGACGGCGCCGCCATCGGCCTGCTCGGCATCGAATTGCACACCCGTCGGCGCAACCGCCTCAACGGGCGCATCGGCAACCTTGGGGCCGACGGTTTCGAGGTGACGGTGGAGCAATCCTTCGGCAACTGCCCGCAGTACATTCAGTTGCGCCAGTTCCAGCGCGTGCCGCTGACGGATCCGGCGACCCGGCCGGCCACGCACCTGGACGCCCTCGACGATGACGCCCGCGCCCTGATCGAAGGGGCCGACACGTTCTTTGTCGCCAGTTACGTCGAGGTCGACGGCCAGCGTTCGGTGGACGTGTCGCACCGCGGCGGCCAGGCCGGTTTCGTCCGGGTGCAGGGCAATCGCCTGACCATTCCCGACTTTGCCGGCAACCTGCATTTCAACACCCTCGGCAACTTGTTGCTCAACCCCCGGGCCGGGCTGCTGTTCATCGACTTTTCCACAGGCGACCTGCTGCAGCTCAGCGGGCGCACCGAAGTGATCCTCGACGACCCGCAGATCGCGGCGTTCCAGGGGGCCGAGCGGCTCTGGACGTTCGAGGTGGAAAAACTGGTGCGGCGTCCGGCGGCGTTGGCCTTGCGCTGGCGCTTCGAGGGCATGTCGCCCACCAGCCTGCTGACCGGCAACTGGCCCCAGGCCGAGGCGCGCCTGCAGGCCCAGGCGCTGGGCGACCGCTGGCGGCCGTTGCGGGTGGCGCGGATCGAGACGCAGAGCCGCAACATCCGCTCGTTTTATCTGGAGCCGGTGGACGGCGCCGGCCTGCCGGTGTTTCAGGCCGGCCAGCATTTGCCGCTGCGCTTCACCCTCGACGGTGAGACGCACATCCGCACCTACAGCCTGTCCGGGGCGCCGTCGGACGATTTCTTCCGGATCAGCGTGAAGCGCGAGGGGCGGGTGTCGACGCACCTGCATGACCAGGTGCGCGTCGGCGATGTGCTGGAGGCGCGGGCGCCCCAGGGGCACTTCACCGTGGCGGCGCTGGAGCGGCGGCCCTTGGTGCTGCTGGCGGCCGGGGTCGGGGTCACGCCGTTGCTGTCGATGCTGCGCGAGGTCGTGTACCAGGGCCTGCGCACGCGGCGGATCCGGCCGACGTGGTTCATCCAGAGTTCCCGCAGCCTGGCGGATCAGCCGTTCCGCGCCGAGCTGGACCGGCTGCTGGAGGACACCGGGGACGCGGTGCGGGTGCTGCGCCTGCTCAGCCAGCCCGAGGACGGCTTGCGAGAAGGCGAGGATTACGACCTGCGCGGGCGGATCGACGGTGACCTGCTGCGCAACCTGCTGACGATCGAGGACTTCGACCAGGTCGATTTCGTCCTCTGCGGCCCCGGCGCCTTCACGCAGGGCGTGTACGACAGTCTGCTGGAGCTGGATGTGCGCGATGCGCAGATCCACGCCGAAACCTTCGGCCCGTCGACGTTGCGGCGGCGGGCCGACCCGGACGCGGTGGCGTTCGTGCAGCCGCCGGCGGCCACCACGTCGGTGCCGGTGGTGTTCGAGCGTTCGGCCAAGGAGGCGCGCTGGCAGCCGGAGGGCGGCAGCCTGCTGGAGCTGGCGGAAAGCCGCGGTCTGCGTCCCGAGTTCAGTTGCCGCGGCGGTTCCTGCGGCACCTGCCGGACGCGGCTGATCAGCGGCGCGGTGAATTATCCACAGCCGCCGGCGGAAGAGCCGGAGGCCGGGCAGGTGCTGATCTGTTGCGCGGTGCCGGCGCAGGGCGGGCAGCCGCTGGTGCTGGATCTGTGACCGGCGCTTCGGGCTTGCCCGCGAAAGCCTTGCTGGCGATGGCGTCAGTACGGACGCCGCAGGTCAGGCGCAGGACAGCGCCTTTTCCTCCAGCAGTTCCTGATACAGGGCGGCCCACTGGCGGCCCATCTCCTCGGCGGTGAACAGCGCCCGGTAGCGGGCCTCCGCCTTCGCGCCCATTTCGGCGGCGCGGGCCGGGTTTTCCCACAGGGTGCGCATCGCTTCGCGAAAGGCCTGGGGATCGCTCGGCGGCACCACCAGCCCGGTCTCGTTGTGGATATTGATGAAGCTGGTGCCGGTGCCGATCTCGCTGGAGATCATCGGCTTGCCGTACATCGCGCCTTCCAGCAGCGAGATGCCGAACGCTTCGGAGCGCAGGTGCGACGGGAACACGATGGCGTAGCTCAGCTGCAGCAGCGCGACCTTGTCCTCTTCGCCCAGGCGTCCGACGAAATGCAGGTTGCGCAGCCCCAGCGCGGCGGCCTGGGCGTGCAGTTCCTGCTCCAGCGGGCCGGCGCCGACGATCACCACCGGATAGTCCACGTCCTTCAGGGCATCGAGCAGGATGTGCAGGCCCTTGTAGTAGCGCATCACGCCGACGAACAGGAAGAACTTATCCCCAAGCTGCCGGCGCCAGCGGTTCATGCGTTCGCTGTCGGCCTGTGGATAACCGGCCTTGTTCAGGCCGTAGGGGATGACCCGGGTCTTGCCCCGGAACCGCTGCAGCACATCGCTGGTGTGCAGGTAGTTGGGCGAGGCGGCGACGATCCGGTCGGCGCTGGCGAGGAAGCGGTTCATCAGCGGCCGGTAGAGCTTGAGCAGATGCTTCTGGCGGATGATGTCCGAGTGGTAGGTCACCACGCTCGGCTTGTCCGTCGAACTGGCGAAATGCACCAGGTCCATGAACGGCCACGGGAAGTGGTAGTTGATCACGTCCGCTTCGGCGGCCATCTCGCGGAACTGCTTGAACACGCTCCAGGAAAACCCGGTGGAGGCGAACTGGATGTCGAGCTTGGCGCGGTGCACCTGGTGCTGGCCGAGCTGCACCACGGCGGGAACCGGGTCGGGGCTGAGGGTCAGCACCTGGCCGTCGATGCCGTGCCGGGCGCCGCTTTCGCACAGTTGGAAGATCACCTGTTCGATGCCGCCGACCGAGTCGGGCAGGTATGTCTTGAAGAAATGCAGGACTCTCATTCAACCTCCCATGGCCTGTCGGTAGGCGCCGGCCGTGGCCTGCGCGCAACGCTTCCAGGAAAAAAGCCGGGCCTGCCGCAATCCGGCTTCGCGGCATGCCTGCCAATGCGCCTGATCGTCGATCAGCCGGTTCATCGCATCACGCAAACCGTCTGCATCGTCAGGCTCGATATAGTTGCCCGCCGCCCCCGCCACTTCCGGCATCGCCGAGGCGCGGGTGAGCGCCACCGGCGTACCGCTGGCCATCGCCTCCAGCACCGGCAGGCCGAACCCTTCGTAGCGCGACGGGAAGATCAGCGCGCGGGCGCCGGCCAGCAGCTGCGCCACCTGCTCGTCGGGCAGGTAGCCGAGCAGGCACACATGACCGCTGGCCAGTGCCTGGTGCAGTTCCGCGCTGAACTGTTCGCGCTGCCAGCCGGCCATGCCGACGATCAGCAGCGGAAAGCGCTGGCGCACGGTTTCCGGCAGCAGGGCATGGGCACGCAGGGCCAGGCTCAGGTTCTTGCGCGGCTCCAGGGTGCCGACGCACAGGAAGTATTCCCGTGGCAGGACAGCGTGGGCCTTGAGCACCGCGTCGATCCTGTGCGGCTCACGCGGACCAAAGCGCTCGGCCACACCCAGCGGCGCGACGACGAAACGTTGCGCCGGCAGGCCGAAATGGCTGGCGGCCTCGTCGGCGATGGCCTGGGAATCGGTGAGGATCAGCCGCGCCTGCTGCACGCCGGCCGCCAGCCGCCGCTCGATTTCCCGAAGGCGGGCCGCCGGTTGGGTGTCGGGGTAATGCAGGTGCGTCAGGTCGTGCAGGGTGATCACGGTCGGGCCGTCGAAGGCCAGCGGCCACAGGCTCGGTTCGTGATACAGGTCGAGGCCTTGCGTGCGGCCCCGGTCGAAGCGTTTCTGCTCCAGCCAGCGCCGCGCCTGATAGGCGCCGGGGATCTGCCGCAGCAGGGGCGTCAGGCGCGAGTAGCCGGGCATGGCCGCTTCCGGCACCGCAGGGCTCCAGCCCCAGCCGTGGAACAGGGCGACCTCGATGTCGGTGTCGCGGCGCAAGGCGTTCACCAGTTCGGCGACGTAATGGCCGATGCCGGTCCGCGGCGCCTGAAGGATGCGGGCGTTAAGGGCAATGCGCATGGGCCCCCGCTTGCGCCTGCGGCGCTTCCAGGACATTGCGCGCGGTGCGTTGCGCCAGTTGCGCGCTGGCTTCGCGCCAGCCGATCCATCGCCAGTCCGTCACCGGCCGGGGCGCCGGAAACTCGCCGCTGCGTTCAAAGGCCAGCACCTGGCCGGCCAGGCTTTGCGGGGCCTGCAAGTCGAAATAGGCCATGAATTCGCCGCCGATTTCGCGGAACACCGCGATGTCGCTGCCCATCGCCGGCAGGCCGCGCTGCATGGCCTCCACCAGCGGCAGGCCGAAGCCTTCGACGAACGACGGGAACACCAGGGCGGCGGAGCGGGCGTAGGCGAATTCGAGGCTGGTGTCGCTCAGGTCGTTGAACATGAACAGGCGGCGGTTCAGCTCGGGGTGCCGGCGGATCCGCTCCAGCAGGGCGTCGCACTTCCAGCCGACGCGGCCGGCGATGCACAGCCGGGCGCTGGAGCCGGCGGCCCAGGCCAGTTCGAAGGCGTCCAGCAGGTAGCCGTGGTTCTTGCGCGGCTCCAGGGTGCTGACCATCAGGAACACCGGGCCGGCCGCGCCGAACAGACGCTCCAGCTGCGGCTCGACCACGTCCCCGGCGGTGTGCAGGTCCAGTTCCGAACCGAGGTGGAAGTAATCGAACCAGCGCCGGTCGGCCTGGGTCGTGCCGATCCGCCGGCGCAACTCGTCGTGCACCTGGTCGCGCACCGTGGCGGAGATCGCCAGGTAGCCGTCGGCGGTGCGGGCGATCCAGTCGAACCACTGGCCGAAGACCTCGACCAGCCGGGTGTCGTAGAACTGCGGATGGGTCAGCGGGATCAGATCGTAGATCACCGCCACGATGCCCACGCCGTCGCGCTTGAGCCGTTCGGCCTGGGGGAAGAAGTCCGAATGCCAGGAGGAGTCGAGCAGCACCAGCTGATCCCCAGGCCGGTGCTGCAGCGGCGTGCAGCGCTTGGGCAGGTGATGGCGGTTGATCCGTTCGATCAGGCGCAGCGGCAGGCCGAAGGCGCCGAACGACGCCAGGCGGTAGCCGACGTACAGCAGGCGCCGCGCCAGTCGGCTGCGGACCTGGCCGTCCAGGCGCTGATGCGACTGCCAGAACCGGTGGGCGAGGCGTTCCAGCCGCTCGCCGAACGTCGCCACGGCATTGAGCAGCGGCGAGTCCAGCGCCGCCAGGCGCGTCACCCGGTGCAGCCGGCCCTTGAGCAGCACCACCGGCAGGCATTCGACGCCGTCCGCTTCGGGCGGCAGCCGGTTGATCACGTTGCGCACCACGCGCTGGATCCCCGAGTTGACCTTCGGGTGCTTGAACACGTGGGTGCATTCCACCAGCAGACGGGTCATGGCGCACGCTCGGCGACGGTTTCGGCGTTGCGCACGACGGTGGTCTTCGCCCCGAGCCATGAGCAGCCGACGAAGTCTTCCCGGCGGTTGTTGATCACGTGGAACACCAGGCCGTAGTCGCGCCACTCGAAGTTGCGGTCCAGGTGCGAATCCAGTCGCGACAGGCTCAGGGCCACGGAATAGTTGCCCTTGCCCAGGCCCATGACGAAGTCGAAGCGGTAGGTGATGCGTTCACCCGCCCGCAGGTGTTCCAGGGCCTGGTTCTGGCGGTGGGTGTTGATGCCGTACATGGCCTGGCCGAGACGGTCCTTGATCAGGAAGCCGAGCACCAGCCGTTCGATGTCCTGGCGGATCTCCACCTGCACCTCCAGCGTCACCGGCTGGCCGACCTCGGCGGCGTCGATGGCGCGTGCGCGCTCATCGAGCAGGCGCACGCCGAGGATGCCGGCCTCGCCGGTGCCGGACACCGTCTGCACCTGGCCGCCGGCCAGCAGCTCCTGGCGCACGGTCTGGCCTTCGCGTTCGGCGAGCAGGGCGTTGTAGTAGTCCATCACGGCTTCGGGCCGGTCGTGCATGACCATGTGCCCGCCTTCGAGCAGGATGGCCGAGTCGCAGATCGACTGGATCGCGGAGCGGTCGTGGGACACGATCAGCAAGGTGGTGCCGGCCTTGCGGAAGCTGCGGATGCGGTCGAAGCTCTTGTGCTGGAAGTAGGCATCGCCCACCGACAGCGCTTCGTCGACGATCAGGATGTCCGGGCGGCGCGCCGTGGCGACGCTGAACGCCAGGCGCATCTGCATGCCGCTGGAGTAGGTGCGCACGGGATGGTCGATGGCTTCGCCGATTTCCGCGAAGCGTTCGATGTCCGGCATCAGGGCTTCGAGCTCTTCGAGCGGCATGCCCAGCAGCTGGCCGGCCATCACCGCGTTCTGCCGGCCGGTGAAGTCGGGGTGGAAGCCCATGCCCAGCTCCAGCAGCGCGGCGACCCGGCCCTGCAGCCGGATCTGGCCGCAGGTCGGCTGGGTGGTGCCGGTGATCATCTTCAGCAGGGTGCTCTTGCCCGCGCCGTTGACCCCGACGATGCCCACCGCTTCGCCGGGCGCGATCTCGAAGTTCACGTCCTGCAGCACCCAGTGCTGGCGGTGGCGCGGCGGCGAGAACGGAACCAGCCATTCGGCCAGGCGGCTCCAGCGCGTGGGGTATTGCTTGTAGGCCTTGCCCAGGCCGGTGACGCGAATGTGCCCCATCAGAGTTCATCCACCATTTCGCCGACCCGCCGGCGGAACAGGCGCAGGCCGATCACGCAGAACAGCGCACCGGTCACGGCCAGCGGCAGCAACGAGCTCCACACCGGCCATTGGCCGTAGAGGAACAGGTTCTGGTAGCTGCCGATCAGGTTGGTCAGCGGGTTGAGCTGCAGCAGGCGCTGTACCCAGTCCGGCAGGATGCTCAAGGGATAGACGATGGGCGTCAGCCAGAACCAGAACTGCAGGCAGATGGCGAACAGTTGGCCGACGTCGCGGAAGAACACGTTGAGCACGCCCAGGATCATCCCCAGGCCGGCGCAGAACATCACTTGCAGCGCCAATAGCGGCACCAGCGCCAGCAGCGCCGGGCCCGGCCAGCGGCCGCTGACCAAAAGGAAACCGAGAAACAGGCCGATGATGATCGCGAAGTTGATCCCGGCGTTGAGCAGCACGATCACCGGCAGGCAGATGCGCGGGAAGCTGATTTTCTTCAGCAGGTTGGCGTTGTCCAGGAACATGGTCTGGCTGCGCAGGGTGATTTCCGAGAACAGCCCCCAGGTCAGCAGGCCGGCGCACAGGTAGACGCTGTAGGCCATGCCGTCGTCCACGCCGGGCAGGCGGGCGCGCATGATGTGGGAAAAGATCACGGTGTACACGACGATCATCGACAGCGGGTTGAGGACCGTCCACAGGGCGCCGAACAGCGAATTGCGGTAGCGCGCCTGGAACTCCCGCTGCACGCTGCCGAGGATGAAGCCACGGTAGCTGCGCAGCGAGCGGTGCAGGGAAAGCAGCATTCAGACCGTCCTGCCGTATTGGTCCTCGAAGCGGACGATGTCGTCCTCCCCCAGGTATTCGCCGCTCTGCACCTCGATGATCACCAGGTCGATCACACCGGGGTTTTCCAGGCGGTGCTTGTGGCCGGCGGCGATGAACGTGGATTCGTTCTTGGCCACCAGCGTGGTGCCGCTGCCGTTGTTGGTGACCTTGGCCATGCCTTCGACCACCACCCAGTGTTCGTTGCGGTGATGGTGCATCTGCAGCGACAGCTTGCCGCCGGGCTTGACCACAATGCGCTTGATCTTGAAGCGCGGGCCTTCCTCGAGCACGGTGTAGGTGCCCCACGGACGGCTGACCGTGCGGTGCAGGCGGTAGGCTTCGTGGGACTTGTCCTTGAGCTGCCTGGCCACCCGCCGCACATCCTGGGCGCGGTCGGCGTGGGCCACCAGCACGGCGTCGGCGGTGTCGATGACGATCAGGTTCTCCACCCCCACGGCGGCCACCAGCCGGCCTTCGCTCTGGATGAAGTTGTTGCGGCTGTCGATGAACACCGACTCGCCGCTGGCGCGGTTGTTGTCGGCATCGGCCGGCACCAGGGCCGCCACGGCGCCCCAGGAGCCGATGTCGCTCCAGTCGAAGCCGGCGGGCACCACCACGACTTTGTCCGAGCGTTCCATCAGCGCGTAGTCGATGGAGATGTCGGTGATCTCGGCGAACAGCGTCGCCGACAGTTCCTGTTGCAGGCAGCCGGCGGTTTCCACCGGTTCGCTGGCGGCCATGCAGGCGCGGGTCTGCGCCAGCAGTTCGGGGGCGTGGCGTTCGAGCTCGGCGATCAGGGTGGCGGTGGAGAAACAGAACATCCCGGAGTTCCACAGGAAATTGCCGCTCTCCAGGTACTGGGTGGCGGTCTGCAGATCGGGTTTCTCCACGAAGCGCTGCACCTTGGCCGCGCCCTTGTCGTCCAGCGGCGCGCCGGTCTCGATGTAGCCGAAGCCGGTTTCCGGGGCGTCCGGCACCACGCCGAAGGTCACCAGGAATCCGTCCTTGGCCAGGTTCACGGCGTGTTCGACCGCGCTCTTGAGGGCGGCTTCGTCGGTGATCAGATGGTCGGCGGGCATCACCACCATGATCGCCTGGTCGCCGTGCAGGGCTTGCAGCGACAGGGCCGCCGCCGCGATGGCCGGGGCGGTGTTGCGCCCGGTCGGCTCCAGCAGGAAGTGCCCGCGGTGCCGGGACAGGCGCGTGGCCTGATAGTGATCTTTGCTCTGGAAGTAGTACTCGCGGTTGGTCACCGTGACAATGTCGCCCCAGCCGTCCAGCAGCGCGGCCGCGCGCCGGTAGGTCTTGCCCAGCAGCGACTGGCCGTCGGGCAGCGTCATGAACGGTTTGGGGTGGCCCTCGCGGGACACCGGCCACAGACGGGTGCCGGCACCGCCGGACAGAATCACGGGAATCAGCATGGCCTACTCCTTGGCGACGCGTTTCATGTCCGCATCCATCATCATGCGGATCAGGGTGTCCAGGTCGGTCTTCGGCTTCCAGCCCAGCACCCGCTGGGCCTTGGCCGGGTTGCCGAGCAGCACTTCGACTTCCGCCGGACGGAAGAACGCCGGGTCGATCTTCACGTAGTCGCGGTAGTCCAGGCCCACATGGCCGAAGGCGATGCGGCACATCTCGCGCACGGTGGTGGTGACGCCGGTGGCGACCACGAAATCGTCGGGCTTGTCCTGCTGCAGCATCAGCCACATGGCTTCGACGTAATCGCCGGCGAAACCCCAGTCGCGCTTGGCGTCGATGTTGCCCAGGCGCAGCTCCTGCTGCTTGCCCTGCTTGATCCTGGCGGCGGCGTCGGTGACCTTGCGGGTGACGAACTCGATGCCGCGCAGCGGAGACTCGTGGTTGAACAGGATGCCGCTGCTGGCGTGCAGGCCGAAGCTTTCACGGTAGTTGACGGTGATCCAGTGGCCGTACAGCTTGGCCACGCCATAGGGGCTGCGCGGGTAGAACGGGGTGTTCTCGTCCTGTTGCTCGGCCTGGATCAGGCCGAACATCTCGCTGGTCGAAGCCTGATAGAAGCGGGTGTGCGGGCTGAACTGGCGGATCGCCTCCAGCAGGTGGGTGACGCCCAGGCCGTCGACGATGCCGGTGGTCACCGGTTGGTCCCAGGACGCGGCGACAAAGCTCTGCGCGGCCAGGTTATAGACTTCGTCCGGGGCGGACTTGATGACGGCGCGCTGCACCGAGCAGGCATCGGCCATGTCGCCGTCCAGGTAGACGATGTCGGCCTCGATCCCCATCTCGCGCAGGCGCCAGCGCGAATCGCTGCTGCGCCGCGCCACCAGGCCGTGGACCTTGTATCCCTTGTCCAGCAGCAGTTTGGCCAGATAGGCGCCGTCCTGGCCCGTGATCCCTGTGATCAATGCACTCTTTGTCATTCTTGTCGTACTCGCGTCTCCCAGTCGGACAGGATCGCCCGCAGGGATTGTTGTGTAGAGATTTCAGGCGTCCATCCTGTGGTCCGGGCGAGCCTTTGGTGACTGCCGCAAACGCGACGCTGATCCGCTCGGCGAAGCCGCGCCGGATCCTGAACCAGTTGCACCTGCACCTGCGCCAGGTCGGCCAACTGCTCGATCAGGCTGCGGATGCTCTGTTCGCGCCCCGAGCAGATGTTGTAGACCTGCCCGGGCGCGCCCTTTTCCAGCAGCGCGAAGTAGGCCGAAACGACGTCGCCGACATCGAGGAAATCCCGTGTCACATCGATGTCGCCGACTTCCAGTTGCGGTGCCTGCAATCCTTGCTTGATACGGTTGATCTGCCGTGCGGCGCCGGCCACCACGAAGCTGTCCTTCTGCCCGGTGCCGATGTGATTGAACGGCCGCGCCACCAGCACCGGCCAGCCCTCGCTCATGCCCCATTGCAGGCTGAGGAACTCGGCCGACAGTTTGCTCACCGCGTAAGGGTTGCGCGGGCAGGGCGGCTGCCGCTCGGTGATCGGCAGTTCCGGCTCGGCGACCTGGCCGTAGACGTCGCCGGAGCTGACGTACAGGAACGTGCCCCGGAAACCGCGGGCCTTGAGGGCCTGCAGCAGGTTCAGGGTGCCGGTCAGGTTGATGTCCAGGGTACGGGCCGGATCGCGGAAGGCCTCGGGGACGAAGGTCTGGCCCGCGAGGTGGATGACCGCGTCGGGCAAGTGCGGCCAGAGGCCGGCGAGGCTGTCCGGCTCAGTCAGGTCGTAGGGTGAGGCGGCAGGCAGCAGTTCCCACGGCGAATCCGTCCGGTTCAGGTGCGACTGGATATGGTGTCCCACGAATCCGCTGAGACCCGTGACGAACAGACGCTTTTTCAAACAGCGATCCCTTGGTCTTTAACTTTTGCCGCTTCCTGCAGGCTAATGCGGAAGGTCTGTCAGACCGGAGGAAATACCGGCAGGACGACAGGCAAAGTCGTTGTTGTAGTTGTTTGGTTGCCAATCTGTGCCAATTGCTCGGCAATTTCAACAGGCCAAACCGTGACTGGTCAGTTCTCGTCAGCGTAGCCGGATTTATTCTCGCCGGGCGGTTCGCGAATCCTCGACGGATGTGTTTAGAATGCCCTTCGCCGCGATCGTCAGGGCGTTGCCGGGACGGTTGCGCAACGGGGTGAACCGACCATTAAAACAAGAACGAAGACGTACCCGAAGACGCAGTTCGAGCGCAGGCATTGCCCGCCCGGGCCGGCGCCGGGCCGTCACAGCATGACGCTGCCGGGATGGCGGCTTCATCGTGGGATGCCATGAATTTCATTCTCTACTCGGACGTCAACGACAGTTCCATCAGCCAGAGCCTGGGACGTCCCGAATACAGCTACTACTTCGTGCTCAAGGCCTATCGCCCGGTGCTCGAAAGCCTCGGGCGGGTGCACGTGGTGTCCTCCACCGCCGAGGTCGACCCGCTCCACCGGCAGTTGCTCGCCGCCGGCGAAGACAGCGTGTTCCTGTCGTTCACCCCGCCGCAGAAAACCCCCGCCGACCTTCAATGCCCCACGATCTGCGTCGTCGCCTGGGAGTTCGACTCCATTCCCGACGAGCAATGGGACGGCGACCCGGGTCAGGACTGGACGCGGATGCTCGCCCGCCACGGCCGCGTGATCACGCTGTCCAGCCATACCGCCCGGGCGATCCGGCGGGCCATGGGCGAGGACTTCCCGGTGCTGGTGTTGCCGACGCCGCTGTGGGAAAACTTCGCCGCCCTGCGCGAGCCGCCCGCCGGCGCAGCGGTCAACCCCGGCGCGGCCCTGGCGATCAAGGGCTGTCTGTTCGACAGCCGCACGCTGGGGCTCTGCGCCGATGATCTCGCGCCCAAGCCGCTGACCCCCGAACAGGAGGCCGAGCTCGAGGCCCTCCGCCCGCCGCCGCTGACCCTCAAGCGCCGCTATGTCATCGCCCGGCATTACCTGCGCCTGTGGCTGCTGAACCCGGAGCGGGCGCCGAGGGTGAAGTACCTGCACCATTGGTACTGGGAAGGGATCCAGGACCTGCTGTCGGAACCGCGGCGCAAATGGCTTGCCCGGCAGTTCCCGGCGATTGCCGGCCCGCAGGCGGTGGCCGTGGCCGGGCCCGCGCCGCAGGATCTGCCGGCCACGGACTCGGTGGTCGAGACCGAGGTCGAAGGCGTGGTCTACGTCAGCGTGTTCAACCCCAGGGACGGCCGCAAGAATTGGCACCATCTGGTCACCGCGTTCTGTGCGGCGTTCCGTGAAACGCCTGACGCGACCCTGGTGCTCAAGATCACCCAGAACGACCTGTCGTCCTACTACGGCGAACTGATGACCTTGCTGGCGCAGCTGTCGCCGTTCGCCTGCCGGGTGCTGGTGATGCACGGTTACCTGGACGACGCGCAGTACGCCCGGCTGTACCGGGCGGCCAGCTTCTATGTGAACGCCTCGCGCTGCGAAGGGCTGTGCCTGCCGCTGATGGAGTTCATGGCCAGCGGCAAGCCGGTGATCGCCCCGGACCACACGGCGATGGAAGACTACATCGACGACTCGGTGGCGTTCGTGGTCAAGTCCAGCGAAGAGCTGACGATCTGGCCCCAGGACACCCGCATCGTCTACCGCACCCTGCGCCACCGGCCGGACTGGGGCTCGCTCAAGAGCGCCTACGAGAACAGCTACCGGATGGCCACGACGCAACCCCAGGACTACCGGCGCATGTCCGCCGCCGCGGTCGAGCGCATGCGCGGCTACTGCGCGTTCGCCCCGGTGCAGCGGCGCATGGCGGACTTCTTCGGCCTGGTGCCGCTGGCCGCAGACGCGGCGCCCGTGACGGATAACGCCTCATGCTGATCATCATCCATTCGGAAACCAACCGACACACGATTGCGCAGAACCTGGGCCGTTCGGAGTACAGCTATTACTTCGTGCTCAAGGAATACCGGCCGGTGCTCGAACGGCTCGGGCGGGTGATCGAAGTCACCGACCCGGCGCGGGAAGTCGATGCGCTGTACCTCGAATGCCTGGGCCGGGGCGAGCCTTGCGTGTTCCTGTCGTTCTCGCCGCCGCACCGCACGCCGGTGCACCTGGCCTGTCCGACGCTGCCGGTGTTCGCGTGGGAATTCAGCACCATCCCCAACGAACCGTTCGCCGGCGAGCCGCGCAACGACTGGCGCACGGTGCTGGCGGCCTGCGGCGCGGCGATCACCCATTCCAGCTATACGGTCGATGCGGTGCGCCAGGCGATGGATCCCGGTTACCCGATCGTCGCGGTGCCGGCGCCGGTGTGGGACCGTTTTGCCGAGCGCGGCGCGCAGTTGTCGCGCGAGCCGCTGGCCGGCGCCGTGCAGCTGAAGATCAAGGGGCTGGTGGCCGACAGCCGCCGGCTGGCGCTCGATGCCTTCGGGCCTGTGCACCTGCGCCGGGGCAAGGGCATCGACTTTGCGGCGCCGGTCGCCGAGCAGACGCTGACGCTCGATGGCGTGGTCTACACCTCGGTGTTCAATCCCGGCGACGGGCGCAAGAACTGGGAAGACATGCTCAGCGCCTTCTGCGTGACGTTCCGCGACACCGAGGACGCAACGCTGGTGCTGAAGCTGACCCATCACGATGCCGAGGAGGCGCTCGGCGACATCCTCCATCACCTGTACAAGAACCAGCCGTACCGTTGCCGCATCGTGCTGATCTACGGCTACCTCGCCGACGCCGACTACGAACGGCTGGTGCAGGCGACCCGCTATGTGGTGAACACGTCCTACGGCGAAGGCCAGTGCCTGCCGCTGATGGAGTTCATGTCGTGCGGCAAGCCGGCCGTGGCGCCGCGCACCACGGCGATGATCGATTATCTGGACGCCGGCAACGGCTTTCTGGTCGAGTCCACCGATGAACTGACGTCCTGGCCCCACGATCCGCGCAAGGCGTTCCGCACCCTGCGCTACGTGACGAACTGGGCGTCGGTGTGCGCGGCCTACCGGGCCAGCTACGAGGTGGCCAAGCACGATCCCGAGCGCTATGCGCAGATGTCGGCGCAAGCGGTGAGCAGCCTGCAGGCGTTCTGCAGCCAGGCCGTGGCCGAGCAACGGCTGCGGCTGTTCCTCGCACAGGTGACCGAACGCCGTGCCGCCCCGGCGGCGGAAGCGGCCGGCACATGATCCGGGCCTGGCTGCGACGCCTGCTGCCCGCCGCGCAACCTGCGCCCGTTGCCGCCCCCGAACCGGTGCCGGCGGGCGTTTCGCCGCGGGACATCGGCCTGCACGACGCGATGCTCGACGGCTGGTTTTGCGGCGACCGCGGCGAACTGCTCAAGGGCTTCGCGATCACCCCCGGCGACACCGTGCTCGACGTCGGCTGCGGCGAAGGCGTGGCGACCCTGTTCGCGGTGCGCCAGGGCGCCTCGGTGATCTTCACCGACAGCGAACACGACAAGGTGCGCGACCTTGCCCGGCAGGTGCAGGCGCAGTCGGAGCAACCCAACCTGGGACTGGTCAGCAACAGCCTGCCGTTGCCGCTGGCCGATGGCTGCGCCAGCAAAGTGGTGTGCATGGAAGTGCTGGAGCACATCGACCATCCCGAGCCGTTCATGGCCGAACTGGTGCGCATGGGCCGTCCCGGCGCGCAGTACCTGCTCAGCGTGCCGGCGCCGGTGGGCGAACACTTGCAGCAGGGCATCGCCCCGGCCAGCTACTACCGCTCGCCCAACCATGTGCAGATTTTCACCCCGGAGCGTTTTGCGGCGCTGGTGGAGGAGGCCGGCCTGGTGATCGAGCACCGCCAGGCCACCGGGTTCTTCTGGGTGATGGGGATGATCTTCTTCTGGGCCAGCGAACGGGCCGCCGGGCGTGACCTGGGCGGCGCGGTGCGCGACCGCATCCAGGCGCCGTACCCGCCGCTGATGGAAAGCTGGGCGCGCACCTGGCAGGACCTGCTGGCGCAGCCCGACGGGCTGGCGATCAAGCGGATGCTCGACGGCTTCATGCCCAAGAGCCAGGTGATCATCGCCCGCAAGCCGCCGGCGGCCGAGGTCGCGCGATGAGCGGCAAGCGGATCATGGACATCGAAGTGCTGCGCGCCGTCGCGGTGCTGGGGGTGCTGTTCCATCACCTGCAAGGCAGCCTGTTCACCGATACGGTGCCGCTGCTCGAGAAGATCCACGCCTGGGCGCAGCCGTGGTGGGGGGTCGACCTGTTTTTCGTGATCTCCGGGTTCGTCATCGCCCGTGGCCTGATTCCCGCGTTGCGCGCCTGTGAGACCCGCCAGGCGCGTTGGGCGCAGATCCGCGGCTTCTGGCTGCGCCGGGCCTTCCGGTTGCTGCCCTCGGCCTGGCTGTGGCTGGCGCTGATGCTGCTGGCCTGCGTGTTCCTCAACCGTTCCGGCGCCTTCGGCACCTGGCACGCCAACGTGCAGGCCACCCTGGCCGGGGTGCTGCAGTACGCCAACTTCCGCTTCGCCGACAGCTTCTTCCATTACGAGTACGGCAGCAGTTTCGTGTACTGGAGCCTGTCGCTGGAGGAACAGTTCTACCTGCTGTTTCCGCTGCTGATCCTGGTGTGCCGCAAGCATCTGGCCTGGGCCTTGCTGGCGCTGGTGGCGGTGCAGCTGTTCACCGTGCGCACGCCACTGCTGATGGTGATCCGCACCGACGCGCTGGCGCTGGGCGTGCTGTTGGCGATGTGGAGCGCACAGCCGTCCTGGCGGCGCTGGCAGCCGACGGCCCTGGGCAAGCCCTGGCTCGGCGTGTCGGCGCTGGCGGCGATCGCGGCGCTGCTGAGCTTCATGGCCACCGACCGCTTCACCTTCGCCCCTTACCGCATCGGTTCGATCGCCGTGCTGGGGGCGGTGCTGGTCTGGATCGCTTCGTACAACCGCGATTACCTGCTGCCGGCAGGTCGGCCGCAACGGCTGATGGCCTGGATCGGCAGCCGCTCCTACGGCATTTACCTGATCCACATTCCGGCCTATCAACTGGTGCGCGAAATCAGTTTCCGCCTGCAGGCCGCCGGCCTTCCCGACTTCGGCGGGCACCCGGTCGCCACGCTGCTGGCCGCCGCCGGCCTGATCGCGCTGTTGAGCGAACTGAATTACCGCCTCATCGAAATGCCCATGCGCCACCGCGGCGCCGCCCTGGTGCGGCGCCTGGGCACGCCACCCACCGCCGTTCCGTCCCCAGGAGCCACCTCATGCTGAGCCTTTTGAAGAAACTCACGGCGGCGCCGTCCGCCGAGCCCGCCGCCCCGGCCGTCGACAAGGTCGACCCGTACATGCTCGGGCTGCGCGACGCCATGCTCAGCGGCTGGTTCAACCAGGAGACCGGCGAGCTGTTCACAGGCTTCCCGGTGACGGCCGACGACACCTTGCTCGACGTCGGCTGCGGCGATGGCGGCAACGTGCATTTCTGCGGGATGCGCGGGGCGAAGATCATCATCGCCGACATCGACGGCGCCAAGGTCGAGGCCACCCGCCAGCGCCTGGGCGATACGCCGGCGCGCGGCGTGGAATGCCATGTCACCGACTGCAACCCGCTGCCGATCGCCGACGCCACCGCCACCCGCGTGGTGTCCACCGAAGTCATCGAGCACGTCGACGACCCGGCGCAGTTCCTCGCTGAACTCGTGCGGGTCGGCCGGCCGGGGGCGCTGTACCTGCTGAGCGTGCCGCACCCAAGCTCCGAGGACCTGCAGAAGGACATCGCCGCGCCGGAGTATTTCCAGAAGCCGAACCACATCCGGATCATCAGCGAAGAGCAGTTCAAGGGCATGGTCAGCGATGCCGGCCTTGAGATCATCAGCCACAGCCAGTACGGCTTTTACTGGTCGATGTGGATGCTGCTGTTCTGGGAGGCGAAGGTGGAGTTCAGCAACGCCGACCATCCGTTGCTCAACCACTGGGCCGACACCTGGAAAACTGTGCTCGACTCGCCGCGCGGGGCGCAGATCAAGCAGGCGCTGGACGCGGTCGTGGCGAAAAGTCAGGTGATCATCGCCCGCAAGCCGTAGCGCCGTCGCGAGGGTTGTGCGGGCTTATGCGGTGCGGTGACTGACGCCATCGCCAGCAGGCTGGCTCCCGCTGTTTGCGGGCCGCGCCGGCCACTGCGGGAGCGGGCTTGCCCCGGGCGGCGATCCGACGAAGGCGTCAGCTCAGGCAACCAAGATGTCGGTCGCTCCCGAAGGTTTTGTGTACCCTTGGCGCTTTGCGTGGCCAGGGAGTCGCAAGCAATGCGGTTTATCATCGGGCTGTCGGCGGTGCTGGCCATCGCCTCTTGGCTCACGGCCTGCGAGCGGACGCCGGCGCCGCCCCTCGACCAGCAACTCTATATCTGGCAGCGCCAATGGACGCCTGCCCACGAAGCCGCGCTGCGCGACAGCCGCGCTGACTTTTCGACGGTGCGGGTGCTGGCGTTGCAGGCGTTTCCGCAGGCGGGATGGAGCCGGGCGCGGATCGATCCGGGGCTGCTCCGCCAGGACGGCCGGCCGCTGATCGCGGTGATCCGGCTCGACGGCCAGCTCAAGTCCCTGGACCTTGCGCAAGCCACGGCGCAGATCCTTCAGGTGCTCGACGACTGGCGGGGGCAAGGGCTGACGTTGGCCGGCGTTGAGATCGACCACGATGCCGGCAGCGCACGGCTGCCGGCCTATGCCGAATTCCTCGCCCATCTGCGCTCGGCGCTGCCGCCCTCGTTGCCGCTGAGCATCACCGCGCTGCCGGCGTGGCTGGACAGCCCGCAGTTGCCGGCGCTGCTGGCGGCGGTCGACAGCAGCGTGCTGCAGGTGCATGCGGTCAGCGATCCGCGCCGGGGCCTGTTCGATGCGCAGCAGGCGCGGCGCTGGGCGGACGCCTGGGGACGGGTCAGCGACAAGCCGTTCTACCTGGCGCTGCCGGCCTACGGCGTGGCGCTGTTGCCGGACAGCGGCGGAGCGCCTGAGGTGGAGAGCGAGGTCTCTATCCCGCGGCGCGGCGAACGCCGCGAACTGCTTGCCGATCCACAGGCCTTGAGCCGCCTGGCCAGCGGACTGCGCGAAGACCGCCCGGCCCACCTGGCCGGCCTGATCTGGTTCCGCCTGCCGCTGGCCAACGACCGCCGGGCCTGGAGCCTGACCACGTTGCGTGCCGTCGCCCGCGGCGAACCCTTGTCGAGCCGCCTCGGCGTGAGCTTCGCGGCGCAGGATGGGCTCTACGACATCGGCCTCGCCAACCGGGGCAATCTCGACAGCCCTTGGCCCGCGCGGCTGACGGTCAAGGCCCGGGGTTGCGTCGGCGCCGACGCCCTGGCCGGTTACTCGTTGCAACAAACGCCGGATCTGCTTACCTTCACCCGCCTGCGCGACGGCCGGCTGCCGGCGGGCGGTCAGCGCGCCGTCGGTTGGGCGCGTTGCGCAAACATTGATCAAGGAGGTTCGCATGTTGACCCGTAACTGGCCCCGCCACCTGCTCTGCCTGAGCCTCAGCCTGCCGCTGGGCACGGCGCTGGCCTGCGGCCCGGACTTCCCGATGCGCCTGCTCGACAACCGCGGGCAATCGCTGGCGGAGCTGCCGGAGGGCAACTTCAACTTCGAGATCAGCCGTCTGGGCAAAGCCATCGACGGGCTCAAGCTCACGACGGTGGCCACCCATAACCCGGACGCGTACGGCGAGCCCGGCGAATACGTCGACGAGCGCGAGCAGGCCGAGCAAGCGGACCTGAGCGAAGCTGCGCAGGCGCAGGTCAAGCGCTTGCGCAGCCTCGGCGATGCCCGCCAGGCCTATGAGCAGGGGGCCGACCTTCCCGCCGAGGTGCGCCTGTACGTGGCCGGCGCCGTGGCGTTCGCCGCCGCCGATTACCCGCTGGCCGCCGACTACTTCAGACAGGTGCTGGCGCTGCCGGCGGATCAGCGTCCGTTGCGCAGCACGTGGGCGGCGTACTCCCTGGGCCGTTCCCTGTACGCCATGAGCGGGCAGGCGGACGACGCCCTCGACCCGCTGGAGCAGGCGCTCGCCGCGTTCCGCCAGACCCGCCAATTGAACATCGACGGCTTCAGCGACCCGCTGGAGCTGGGCGTGGCCAGCCTCGGCGAAGAGGCCCGGGTGCTGCGCACCGCCGGGGACTGGAACGGCGCCATCGAACTGTACGCGGCGCAGAACCAGCATGGCTCGGCGGTGGGGGCGTCTTCGCTGAAACTGCTGGTGAACGACCTGGTGGCGCTGCCTGAGGATCAACTGGCCAAGCTGCTGCGGGGCAAAGCGGTGCAGCAACTGGTCACGGCCTCGCTGATCAGCCGGATCGGCTGGTCGTTCGGCGAGCAGCCGGAACGCGAGAAGGCACTGATCAAACTGCTGCAGGACAGCACCCGCGGCAGCCTGGACAACGCCGACCGCCTGGCGGCGATGAACTATCAGCAGGGCGACTACGCCACCGCCAAGGCGCTTCTCGAACACGCCGGGGACGGCGGGCTGGCCTGGTGGCTGCGGGCGAAACTGGCGGTGCGCGACGGCGACGCCAACGCCGCCGCAGCGGCCTACGCCAAGGCCGCCCAGGCCTTCCCTAAGGACGAATCGTGGGGCGAGCGGCGCACGCCGGACTGGGCCTTCGAAACCCTGCGGCCCAAGTGCCGGGTGGACGGCGAAAGCGCGATCCTCGACCTGCAGCGCGGCGATTACCTGCAAGCCTTCGACCGCTTGTACCAGAGCCAGGACATTTACTGGTTCGACGCCGCCACCGTGGCCGAGCGGGTGCTGACGCTCGATGAGCTCAAGCGCTACGTCGATGAGAAAGTGCCGGCGCCGCCGGTGCTGAGCCAGCAGGACCGCGACAACTACGTGCCGCTGTCGGTGGCGGCGAACCTGCGCAACCTGCTGGGCCGGCGCTTGCTGCGCGAAGGCCGCTACGAAGAGGCGGTCGGCTACTTCGACAACCCCGACCTGCAGAACAAGGCCCGGTTGTACGGCCAGCAACGGCTGAACGCCGATGCGGCGTGGTGGCCGACCAAACGCGCCGCCGCGCTGTTCAACGCCGCCTGGACCGCCCGGGAATGGGGCATGGACATCCTCGGCTACGAGATGGCGCCGGACTACGCGACGTTCGGCGGCAACTACAGCCTGGAAACCGCCGAACTGAAAGTCGGCCCGCTGGTGGCCGACGCCGAAGTGCAGCGCCAGAAGGCCAGCGAGGCGCAGCCCGACGTGCGTTACCACTACCGGTTCGTCGCCACCGCGCTGGCCAACCGCGCGGCCGACAACCTGCCGCACACCAGCCAGGCGTTCGCCGCCGTGCTGTGCTCGGCGGCCGGCTGGAACAGCAGCGAAGAGGATCAGCGCGGGCTGTACCAGCGCTATGTGAAGGAAGGCCCTTACGTGCCGTGGGCGGTGGACTTCGGCCACCAGTGCCCGTATCCGGACTTCGAGAACGCCGACAAGCGCTACGTGACCCAGGTCACCGACGCCGTGCGCTCGACGCTGCGCCCTTACAAGTGGCCGGTGCAGATCGGCGCGGTCGTGGCGTTTGCCGGCATTGCGCTGCTGCTGATCAACCGCCGCCGGCGCAAAGCCTAGGCCTGCTGGACGAACGTCAGGCGCACGGCGAAGCCGATCAACAGGCTGCCGAACAGCCACTGTTGCAGGCGCTGGGCCGACGGGCTGTTGTGCAGCCAGCGGCCCAGGGCGGCGCCGGCCAGGGCGTAGGCGCTGTCGAACAGCAGCCCTGCGCCCACCAGCAGGGCACCGAGCACGGCGAACTGGGTGAGCACCGGCGCACCGTCGGCGACGATGAACTGCGGCAGCAGCACCGAACAGAACAGCAGCGCCTTGGGGTTGAGCAGGTTGGTCAGCAGGCCGCGGCGCACCGCTTCGCGCCACTGCGCCTTCGCGTCCGGCAGCGGCGCAGCGTTCAGGTCCGGCAGCAACGTGCTGCGCAGGCACTGGACGCCGAGCCACAGCAGGTAAGCCGCCCCGGCCAGGCGCACCACGTCGAACGTCCACGGCGCGGCCTTGAACAGCGCCGCCAGCCCCAACCCCGCCAGCGCCACATGGCAGCCCCTTGCCACCGCCAGCCCGACGGCAGTGGCCAGCGCCGCGCCGCGACCCTGACGGGCGCCGGTCTGCAGCAGGAGGATCATGTCCGGGCCGGGCAGCAGGTAGACCACCGCCAATGCCAGGAAAAACAGCCAGAGACTCGCCACGCCGCACCCCTTTCGTTGTCGATTCGGTCGGCTCAGTCTAGGGCCGAAGGGCAGGGCAGGTGGTTGCGTAGTTCGCTTCAAATGCGCTTGTGATTGGCATAACCTGCTTTCTTTTTGCGCATAGACCATCAGGATCTGCCAACCATGAAACTGGACGCCTTCGACCGCAAGATCCTCGCCGCGCTGCAACGCGACGGACGCCTGAGCAACGTGCAGTTGGCCGACGAGATCGGGCTGTCGGCGTCGCCGTGCCTGCGTCGGGTGCGGATGCTGGAGGAGGCGGGGGTGATCCGCGGCTACCAGGCCAACCTGGATCGCGATGAAGTGGGGCTGGGGCTGACCGTGTTCGTCGGGGTCAAGGTGGAGCGGCACAACGACGAACGGGCCGAAGCGTTCCGGGCGGCGGTGACGGCGCTGCCGGAGGTGATTTCGGCGTTTCTGGTGTCCGGCGAGTCGGACTTCCTGTTGCAGGTGGTGGTGCCGGACCTGCGGGCCTATGACCGGTTTCTCACCGATTGCCTGCTGAAGTTGCCGGGGGTGAGCGACATCCGCAGCAACTTTGCGATCAACACGGTGAAGACGCCGGGGGCGTTGCCGTTGGGGCACCTTCCGGATTGAGGCCGGGTTGAGCCCATCGCGAGCAGGCTCGCTCCCACAGGGAATGCAGCAATCTCTGTGGGAGCGAGCCTGCTCGCGATAGCGGTCTGTCTGCCGGCGGCCTACATCTGGGTCGCCATCCCCTCCACATCCATCGCGGCCTGGCGCAGCGCCTCCGAGCGGGTCGGATGCGGGTGGCAGGTCAGGGCGATGTCCTCGGCCGAGGCGCTGAACTCCATGGCCACGCAGTATTCGCCGATCATCTCGCTGACGCTCGGGCCGACCAGGTGCACGCCCAGCACTTCGTCCGTGCGCTCGTCGGCGATGACCTTGGCGAAACCTTCGGTCTCGTGGTTGATCTTGGCCCGGCTGTTGGCGGTGAACGGGAACTTGCCGACCTTGTAGGCCCGGCCTTCGGCCTTGAGCTGCTCTTCGGTCTTGCCGACGCTGGCCAGCTCCGGCCGGGTGTAGATGACGTTGGGGATCAGGTCGTAGTTGACCTCGGCCGCCTTGCCGGCGATCCGCTCGATGCAGGCCATGGCTTCGTCTTCGGCCTTGTGCGCGAGCATCGGCCCGGACGTGACGTCGCCGATCACCCACACCCCGGCGGCCTCGGTGCGGTGGCGGTCGTTGGCGAGCATGCCGCGCTTGTCGGTGCCCAGGCCGACGTTCTCAAGGCCCAGCCCGCGGGTGTACGGCCGGCGGCCGATGGCGACCAGCACATAGTCGGCTTCCAATAGCTCGGCGGCGCCGCCGGCGGCGGGCTCGACGCTCAGTTGCACGCCGTTGGCGGTGGACGTGGCGCTGGTGACTTTCGAGCTCAGCCTGAAGGCGATCCCCTGCTTGGCCAGCGAGCGCTGCAAGGCCTTGCCGGCTTCGCCGTCGACACCGGGGCAGATGCGATCCAGGTATTCGACCACCGTCACTTGCGCCCCGAGCCGGCGCCAGACCGAGCCCAGCTCCAGGCCGATCACCCCGGCGCCGATCACCACCAGGTGCTTGGGCACTTCGCCGAGCGACAGCGCGCCGGTGGAGTCGAGGATGCGCTGGTTGTCGATCTCCACGCCGGGCAGGGGCGTGGGCTCGGAGCCGGTGGCGATGACGATGTCCTTGGCGGTGAGCTCGATGCGGCTGCCCTGGTCGCCGGTCACGCTGACCTTGCCGGGGCCGTCGATATGGCCCCAGCCCTTGATCCAGTCGACCTTGTTCTTGCGGAACAGGAACTCGATGCCTTTGGTCAGGCCGGCGACGCTTTCGTCCTTCTGCTTCATCATCTGCGCGAGGTTGAGCGACGGCTTGACCTCGATGCCGAGGTTGGCGAATTCCGGCCCCAGGGCCGCTTCGTACAGTTCCGAGGCATGCAGCAACGCCTTGGACGGCATGCAGCCGACGTTCAGGCAGGTGCCGCCGAGGGTGGCGCGACCTTCCACGCAGGCGGCCTTGAGGCCGAGCTGGCCGGCGCGGATCGCCGCGTTGTAGCCGCCGGGGCCGCCGCCCAGAATCACCACGTCATAGTTGCTCATGCGCTTGCTCCTGGTTGAAGGATGCGGATCGGTAAAAGTAGCCCGCACTAAAAATTACGAACGTAATATGTGCGTTCGCGGACATTTCGGTCAAGGCTTCAGGCAAGCGACAGGTCGGTCGTCTTTAGATAGTGGATTTGTGTACGAATATTTCACGGCATTTGTTATATCGTAACGATATGTGCCGATAGCCAAAGGTTTTGGGGGGATATGCAAGTCGATCTGGAGGTGGATGGCACGCAGGTGACCGGATTGCCGCGCTTTCAGCAGGCCGCGGCCCAAGGACGCCGCGTGCGCCGGTTGGCCGTCGGGTTGGGCGCGCTGGCCGGGGCAGGGTGGGTGCTGGCGTTCTTTGTCGGGTTGTTTGCGCCGCAATCGTTGTGGCCGGCGTTGCTGGTCAATCTGAGCGCTGCGCTGTTGGTGCTGGTTGCCGGATTGCAGTCGGCGTGGTGGGTGAGCCGCTGGCGGACGCGGGTGATCAGTCCTGACGCACCGGTCGTGGCGGAGCCAGAACACCCTGCGCCGGACGGTTGGTACGAGCGGTTGCTCGACCGGTTGAGCCGGCGCGGCCTGCACCTGCTCGGGCAGATCGGCGAGCCCACCTTGTGGCTGGGAGGTTGGGCGCTGGCGGCGCTGTCGAGCATCGACGCGGTGTGGAACCTGGCGTTGCCGGCCGCCGCGGTGGGCCTGGCTGCGACGGTCGGCGCCGCGCTGGCGCTGCTGCTGGCGTTCGGACTGCTGGTGCTGGAACGGCAGCTGGCCCAGGAGTCTGAGGCGCAATGGCCGGAGGCGGGAACGCTGGCGCAATTGACGCGTGTGGCGATCATCAGTCTGGTGTTGGCTGCGCTGTGCCTGCTGTTCGCCGGCGACAGCGCGGTGTGGCCGGTGCGCGTCGCCGTGCTGATCGGCATTCTGCCGGGCCTGGTGGCGCTGGAGCTGCTGTTGCGTGCGGTGCTGGCGCTGTTCAGTCCGCGCCGGGAAACACTCGAACCGACCCTGCTGGCGCGCAGTGTCGTGGCCGATCTCTTGCGGTGGCCGCCACGGCCGCTGCTGGCCCTGCAGCATGAGCTGCACAACCGGTTCGGCATCGACCTGCGCCAGATCTGGGCCTTCAGTTACATGCGCCGGGCCCTTGTGCCTGTCCTGGCGCTGGTCGCGGCGGTGGGGTGGCTGCTGACCGGCCTCCACGAAATCCCGCTGCAAGGCCGTGGGATCTACGAGCGTTTCGGCAAACCGGTGCAGGTGTTCGGCCCCGGTCTGCACGCCGGGCTGCCCTGGCCGTTGGGGCGGGTGCTGAGCGTCGAGAACGGCGTCGTGCATGAACTGGCCACCAGCGTCGGCGAAAACCCCGCGCCGGTTCAGCCGGAGCCTGCCGAAGGTCCGCCGCCCATGACGGCCAACCGGTTGTGGGACGCCAGCCACGTCGCCGACAAATCCCAGGTGATCGCCAGCAGCCGTGGCGGGCAGCAGAGCTTCCAGATCGTCAACATGGACGTGCGTTTTGTCTATCGGATCGGTTTGAGCGATGAAGCCGCATTGGCCGCAACCTACAACAGCGCCGATGTGCCGACTCTGATCCGCAGCACGGCCAGCCGGATTCTGGTGCACGACTTTGCCTCGCGCACCCTCGACGGATTGCTCGGGCAAGACCGGACGGGGCTCGCCGAGGAGATCGGCCGGGCAGTGCAGGGTGATCTGCGGAAGCTCGACAGCGGCGTGGAAATCCTCGCCACGGTGGTCGAGGCCATTCATCCGCCGGCCGGTGCGGCCAATGCCTACCACGGCGTGCAGGCGGCGCAGATCGGTGCGCAGGCGTTGATCGCCCGCGAGCGCGGCGCGGCGGCCGAGGCCAGTAACCAGGCGCAGCTGCAGGCCAGCCTCGCCGGGGATCAAGCCACCGCCAACGCCCGCGAAACGGAAGCGGCGGCGCGGGCGGCGGACCTGAAGTTCTCGGCCGAACAAAAGGCCTACGCCAGCGCCGGTCAGGCATTCGTGCTGGAACAGTACCTCAGCCAGCTTAGCCAAGGCCTGAGCAAGGCCCGGTTGCTGGTGCTCGATCACCGTCTGGGCGGTAACGGCAATGCGCCGACCATCGACCTGCGTACCTTCACGCTGCCGGCCGATCCCGCGCCGGCACGCAATTCCGCTCAACCAGGAGTCACCCATTGAGCCAGTCGCACACTCACGATCATTCCGATCACAGCGGCCACGGTCATGCTCATGGCGGGCATCACCATCATCACGGCCATCATCACCATCACCACGGCGAGCCGGAAGAGGCCGGGCCGTTCCCTTGGCGGCGCATGGGCTGGGCAGCGTTGCTGGTGGCGTTCGCCGTCGCGGCGGCGAGCCTGGTGCAGGTGCGCTCCGGGGAGGCGACGGTGATCACCCGCTTCGGCAACCCGTCCAGGGTACTGCTTGCCCCAGGGCTGAGCTGGCGCTGGCCGGCGCCGTTCGAAGCGGCGATCCCGGTGGACCTGCGTCTGCGCACCACGTCCAGCGGCTTGCAGGACGTCGGCACCCGCGACGGCCTGCGCATCATCGTGCAGGCGTATGTGGCGTGGCAGGTGCAGGGCGATCCGGACAATGTGCAACGCTTCATGCGTGCGGTGCAGAACCAACCGGATGAAGCCGCGCGGCAGATCCGCACGTTTGTCGGCTCGGCGCTGGAGACCACCGCCAGCAGCTTCGATCTGGCGAGTCTGGTGAACACCGATGCCGGTCAGGTGCGCATCGCCGATTTCGAGGCGCAGTTGCGCCAGCAGATCGATCAGCAATTGCTCGCCACCTACGGCGTGCGGGTGGTGCAGGTCGGCATTGAGCGGTTGACCCTGCCGTCGGTGACGCTCACGGCCACCGTCGACCGGATGCGCGCCGAGCGTGAAACCATCGCCACCGAACGCACGGCCATCGGCAAGCGCGAGGCAGCGCAGATCCGCTCCGCCGCCGAACGCGATGCCCGCATCGTGCAGGCCGACGCCACGGTGAAGGCGGCAGAGATCGAAGCGCAGTCCCGGGTCGAAGCGGCGCAGATCTACGGGCGCGCCTATGCCGGTTCGCCGCAGCTGTACAACCTGCTGCGTTCGCTGGACACCCTGGGCACCCTCGTCACGCCCGACACCAAGCTGATTTTGCGTACTGACGCCGCGCCGTTCCGGGCCTTGGTGGACGGCCCGCCGACACTCGACAGCAAAAGCGGATCGCAGCCATGAGTGAAGTTCCACGTGGAACACATTCGCTGAACAGCCCCTGGATCCAGGCCGGACGCCTGGCGTTCTTTGCGCTGTACGCCGTGACGGTGCTGGCGGCGCTGGCCTGGGCATTCTCCAATGTGCGGCAGATCGATCCGCAGAACCGCGCGGTGGTTCTGCATTTCGGTGCGTTGGAGCGGATTCAGAATGCCGGTTTGCTGTTGGCCTGGCCCGAACCCTTTGAGCAAGTGGTGTTGCTGCCGGCGGCGGACCGGGTGATCGAGCGTCGGGTCGACAACCTGCTGCGCAGCGACGCAGCCTTGCAGGCGGACCGCGTGGCGACATTCGCCACACCCTTGAGCGATGCGCTGGCTGGTTCCGGCTATTTGCTCACCGGGGATGCTGGCGTCGTGCAGCTGGATGTCCGGGTGTTTTACAAAGTGACCGACCCTTATGCGTACGTGCTTCAAGGTGATCATGTGCTGCCCGCGCTGGATCGCCTGGTGACCCGCAGTGCGGTGGCCCTGACGGCGGCCCGGGACCTGGACACGATTCTGGTGGCCCGGCCGGAACTGATCGGTGCCGACAACCAAGCCGCCGAACGCCGCGAACGGCTGCGCGGCGATCTGGTGCAGGGCATCAACCGGCGCCTGGCCGAATTGCAGGCCAGCGGGCAGGGGATCGGCATCGAGGTGGCGCGGGTGGATGTGCAATCGAGTCTGCCGGCGCCGGCGGTGAGTGCGTTCAATGCGGTGCTGACCGCCAGCCAGCAGGCCGACAAAGCCGTGGCCAACGCCCGCACCGAAGCGGAGAAACTCACCCAGACCGCCAACGAACAAGCCGACCGCACGTTGCAGGTGGCCCATGCGCAATCCGGTGAACGGCTCGCCAAGGCCACGGCCGACACGGCGACGGTCTTGAGCCTGGCCAAGGCCCGGCAACAAGGCGCCGACCCGCAGATGCTGCTGCGTCTGTACCGCGAACGCATTCCGAAGATCCTTGGCCAGGCCGGTTCAGTCACCACGGTGGATCCGAAGGACGATGCCCGCCTGATCATTCAGGGAGCCAGCAAATGACCGCAAGCACCACTCCTGCGCCGAGCCTGTTGTCCTCGGCCGAACAGCGTCGGGCCGCGCGCCAGTTGACCTTGGCGATGCTCGCCCTCGGCCTGCTCGGGCTGGGGCTGATCTGGCGCTGGCTGATGCCGGAGCAGACCGGCGTCAGCCAGTTGCTGCTGGGCGTCGCGTCGGTCCTGGTCGCGGTGCCGGTCATGCGTTCGGCGTGGTTCAGCCTGCGCTACCCGAGCCTGCACGGCATCACCGACCAATTGATCGCGCTGGCCATGCTCGGTGCCTGGGCCACCGGAGACCTGCTCACGGCGGCGCTGCTGCCGATCATCATGATCTTCGGCCATGTGCTGGAGGAGCGCAGCGTGATCGGCTCCCAGGAAGCGATTCATGCGCTGGGCCAACTGACCCGCAGCCATGCGCGCAAGCTGCAGGCCGACGGTTCGGTCATCGAAGTCGACAACGGCACGCTCAAGGCCGGCGACAAAGTCGAAGTCCGTGCGGGAGACCGGGTGCCGGCGGACGGTCGGGTGCTGTTCGGCCAGGCCAGCCTCGATACGGCGTCGATCACCGGCGAGTCGGTGCCGGTGGAGGCGGGCGCCGGCATGGAGGTGTTCGGCGGCGCAATCAACCTCGACGGCCTGCTGCGCATCGAGGTGACCCGCACCGGCGATGAGTCGACCCTCGGCAAGGTCATCGGCCTGATGCAGAACGCCGAACGCTCGAAGCCGCCGATCACCCGTCTGCTGGAGCGCTATGCCGGCAGCTACATGGTGCTGGTGTTGTTGCTGGCGGCGGTGACCTGGTTCATCACCCACGATGCGCAAGCGATGCTCGCGGTGCTGGTGGCGGCTTGCCCGTGCGCCTTGGTGCTGTCGGCGCCGGCCACGGCAATCGCCGGCGTGGCGGTGGCGGCGCGGCACGGGATCCTGATCCGCAGCTCGGCGTTCCTTGAGGAGCTGGCCGATCTCACGTCGCTGGTGGTGGACAAGACCGGCACCCTGACGTTCGGCACCTTGCGCTTGCAGTCGGTCAACAGCCCGCGCGTCGAACACGGCACGGTGATCGCGCTGGCGGCAGCGCTCGGTGCGGCCAGCAGCCATCCGGTCAGCCGTGCATTGGCCGGTCTGGCCGAGCCGGACAGTGACCTGGCGCTGACCGACATCCATGAGCGGCAAGGGCTGGGCGTCGTCGCCATGACGACGCAGGGCGAGGCGGCGTTGGGCCGCCCGGAGCTGTTCTCGCAGTTGGGCATCGTCACCACCGCCGTGCCGGAACATGACGGCTCGATCGCCGGACTGGCCCTGAACGGCGAATTCCTCGCCTGGCTGCTGCTCGCCGACAGCGTCAAGCCGGAAGCGCGGCTGGCCTTGGGTGAGTTGCGCGACCTGGGCCTGGGCCGGCAATTGCTGCTGACCGGCGACCGCCACAGTGTCGCGCACGCGTTGGCCCGGGATGTCGGCCTGCATGAAGTCGAAGCCCAGGCGTTGCCGGAGGACAAGCTCAACCGGGTGCTGAGGGAGATCGACAGCGGCTTCCGGCCGATGGTGGTGGGCGACGGCATCAATGATTCGCTGGCGCTCAAGGCCGGGGTGGTCGGTGTGGCGATGGGGGCGGGAGGCGCCGACATCGCGCTGGCCTCGGCCGACATCGTGCTGATCGGCAGCGACCTGCGGCGCCTGGGCACCTGCGTGCGGCTGAGCCGCCAGTGCCGGCGGACGTTGCAGGTGAACGTGATCATCGGCCTGGGCTGGACGCTGGCCATCGTCGTGTTCGCCGCGTTCGGCTGGCTCGGCGCCGCCGGGGCCATGATCGCGGCGTTGCTGCACAACCTCAGCACCTTGCTGGTGCTGGGCAATGCCGGACGTCTGCTGCGGTTCCAGGAGCCTCTGTTGAAGATCAAGGAAGACTGATCATTTTTTGAACGGTGCGCTTGGCCTGAAGTCTTCAGAACAGGCGCACCGATGCAAGGATAACGGTGCTGTAGCCGCTTCTGAGGCTCATAGCGAACGGCTATTAAATCGATAGCCTGCTATTTTTCAAGGATGGTCTACCCTCAGATCAGACGTCTGAAACCAGGGGGATATTCCATGCTCGCGCAACTTCCACCGGCCTTACAGAAACTGCAGCTACCGCTTCGCCTGCGGCTCTGGGACGGCCATGAATTCAATCTCGGGCCGACGCCCAGCGTCACCATCGTGGTCAAGGACCCGCAGGTGGTGACCCAGTTCACCCATCCAAGCCTGGACGCGCTGGGGGCGGCGTTCGTCGAGGGCAAGCTTGAACTGGAAGGTTCGATCAGCGAGGTCATCCGGGTCTGCGACGAGCTGAGCAATGCGCTGCTCGATGAAGACGAAAGCAGTCAGCCGGTGCGCTCGCTCCATGACAAGGAAACCGACGCCAAGGCCATTTCCTATCACTACGACCTGTCCAACGCGTTCTACCAGCTGTGGCTGGACAGCGACATGGCGTATTCCTGCGCCTATTTCGAGACCGGCAGCGAAACCCTGGAACAGGCCCAACAGGCCAAGTTCCGCCACCTGTGCCGCAAGCTGCGCCTGCAGCCCGGCGACTACCTGCTGGACGTCGGCTGCGGCTGGGGCGGGCTGGCGCGGTACGCCGCCCGCGAGTTCGGCGCGAAGGTGTTCGGCATCACGTTGAGCAAGGAACAACTGGCGCTGGCCCGCGAGCGGGTCAAGGCCGAAGGCCTGGAAGACCAGATCGAGCTGCAACTGCTCGACTACCGCGACCTGCCGCAGGACGGTCGTTTCGACAAAGTGGTCAGCGTCGGCATGTTCGAGCATGTGGGCCACGCCAACCTCGCCGAATACTGCAAGACCCTGTTCGGTGCAGTGAAGGAGGGTGGCCTGGTGATGAACCACGGCATCACCGCCAAACACACCGACGGCCGTCCGGTGGGGCGCGGCGCCGGGGACTTCATCGAGAAGTACGTGTTCCCCAACGGCGAGCTGCCGCACCTGGCGATGATTTCCGCCGAGATCAGCGAAGCCGGCCTGGAGATCGTCGACGTCGAAAGCCTGCGCCTGCATTACGCGCGCACGCTGGATCACTGGAGCGAACGCCTGGAGGACAACCTGGAGACCGCCGCCAAACTGGTGCCGGAGCAGGCGCTGCGGATCTGGCGCCTGTACCTGGCCGGGTGCGCCTACGCCTTTGCCCACGGCTGGATCAACCTGCACCAGATCCTCGCCGTGAAGGCCCACCCCGACGGCAGCCATGAACTGCCGTGGACCCGGGACGACATCTACAACCCATAAGCCTTAGAGAATCGGCGAAATGAGCCGGGCGATCCGCATGCCGACCTGTTGCAGGCGGTGGATCTCCCGGCTTTCGTCTTTGGCGATCTCGTTGGCCTGGGCGAAGTCGTCGTCGAGCATCTGTTCCACGCGGGCGGCGAATTCGCCGTCCACGGTCAGCAGCATCACTTCGAAGTTGAGCCGGAAAGAGCGGTTGTCCAGGTTGGCGCTGCCGATGGCGCTGATTTCGTCGTCGATCAACACCACTTTCTGATGCAGGAACCCGGGCTTGTAGCGAAACACCCGGACGCCGGCGCGCACGGCTTCGAACGCGTAGAGGCTGGAGGCGGCGTAGACGATGCGGTGATCCGGGCGCGACGGCAGCAGCAACCGCACATCGACCCCGCGCAGAACCGCCAGGCGCAATGCCGCGAACACCGCTTCGTCGGGAATGAAATAGGGGCTGGTGATCCACACCCGCTCGGTGGCGGCGTGGATCGCTTCGACGAAGAACAGCGAGCAGGTCTCGTAGGGGTCGGCCGGGCCGCTGGCGAGCAACTGGCAGAGCACGCCGTCCTCCGGATAGGCATCCGGCAGGATCATCGGCGGCAGGGCGCGCGCGGCCCAGAACCAGTCCTCGGCGAACGACTCCTGCATGCAGGCCACCACCGGGCCGCGCACCTGGACATGGGTGTCGCGCCAGGGCGCGAGCGGCGGCTTCTCGCCCATGTACTCGTCGCCGACATTGTGGCCGCCGACAAAACCGGTCATGCCGTCCACCACGACGATTTTGCGGTGGTTGCGGAAGTTCACTTGAAAGCGGTTGAGCCAGCCGCTGCGGGTGGCGAACGCCTGCACCTCGACGCCGCCGTCGCGCAGGGCCTGCACGTAGCTGTGGGGCAGGGCATGGCTGCCGATGCGGTCGTAGAGCAAATGCACCGCGACGCCTTCGGCGGCCTTCTTCAGCAAAAGGTCGCGCAGGCGCAGGCCGAGCTGATCGTCGTGGATGATGAAGAACTGGATCAGCACCGCTTCCTTGGCCTGGCTGATGGCGTTGAACAGGGCCTTGAACGTGGCAGGGCCGTTCACCAGCAGTTGCACCTCATTGTTGGCCAGGCACGGCATCCGTCCCAGCCTGGGCATGGCGCGCAATGACGCGTAGGCGCTGGAGGCGCGGGCCGTCAGGGCTTCTTCCACCCAGGGGCGCCAGTTGAGTTCGGAGATCGCCTGGCGCATCTGCTCGTTGGCCTGGCGCCGCGCCTTGATGTAGCCGTCGAAGGTGCTGCGGCCGAAGACCAGGTACGGGATGAGCGTCAGGTAGGGAATGAAGATCAGCGACAGCGCCCAGGCGATCGAGCCCTGCGCGGTGCGCACGGTCAGCACCGCGTGAATGGCGGCGATCGAACCCAGGGTGTGGATCAGGGCGATCAGGTAACCGAAGAGGTGCGGTCCGAAGTAATCCATGGGGCAGCCGTGCTCCTGAAGTTTCAATGCCTAACAGACCATGTTCCGTTGCGGTTGTCGCCATTTAATTGGAGCATGAACCGAAGCGACCGGCCGACGTCTAACGGCCACTACTGATCAGGAGTCTCGCAATGAACGTTCGTCTGCTGGGTTTGGCGCTGGGCCTGGGTTTGGCTTTGCCGGTGGTAGCTCATGCGCAAATGCTGCAGCCGGGTTTGTGGGAAATGACGTCGAGCAACGTCAAGGTCGATGACCAGGCCATGGACGTGCAATCGATCCTCGGCCAGATTCAAGGGCAAATCACGCCGCAGCAAAGGGCGGCGCTGGAGAAGCAGGGCATCAACATCGGCGGCAAGGGCATCCGCGCCTGCCTGACGCCGCAGCAAGTGGCGACCAACGACATTCCGCTGGCGGATCCGCAATCGGGCTGCAAGCAGCAGATCACCGAACGCAACGGCAACCAGTGGAAATTCCGCTTCAGTTGCCCGCGGGCCCAGGGCACCGGCGTGGCGACGTTCCTCAGCGACCGGGAGTTCACCACGGTCGCCAACGGCACCTTCAATGCCATCGGCATCAACCAGAAGGGCAGCCTGGAAACCCGCGCGGTGTGGCTGGGGCAGGACTGCGGCACCGTCAAGCCAAGGGCATAAAAGCTTCGCGGGCAAGCCGGGCCGGCTTGCCCGCGAACGCGTCACCGATTCAACGCATGAACCTCAGGGGCAATCCCTGACACCCTTCGTTCACCCGCTGGCCATCCCAGGCGACCTGTCCCGACACGACGGTCAGGCTCACCCGGTGCCTGAACCGCCAATCGGCGAAGGGCGTCCATCCGCACTGCGACAGCACCGGTTGGCGCGCCACGGCGACACCTTCCGGCTCCGGTCGAATCAACACCAGATCCGCCCAATATCCTTCACGCAAGTAACCCCGATCCGGGATGGCGAACAGATCCGCCACCCGATGGCTGGTCTTCGCCACCAGGGTCGTGATCGGCAGCACGCCGTCGGCGACCAGTTCCAGCAGCGCCGACAAGGCGTGCTGCACCAGCGGCAGTCCTGCCGGCGCCTGGCCATACGGCCGCTGCTTTTCAGCCCAGGTGTGCGGCGCGTGATCGCTGCCGATCACATCCAGGCGGTTACTCAGCAGGGCCTGGCGCAGGGCGTCGCGATCCGTCGGTGATTTGATCGCCGGGTTGCATTTGATCCGGTTGCCCAGGCGCGCATAGTCGCGGTCGTCGAACAGCAGATGGTGCAGGCAGACTTCGGCGGTGATGCGTTTTTGGGTCAGCGGCTTGTCTTCGAACAGTTCCAGCTCGCGGGCGGTGGTGAGGTGCAGGACATGCAGACGGGTGCCATAGCGTCTGGCCAGATCGACGGCGAGCGAAGAGGAGCGGTAGCAGGTCTCGGCATCACGGATCAGCGCATGGGCGTCGGGCGGCAGGTGCTCGCCGTAGCGTTCGCGCATCGATGCGGCGTTGGCTTCGATGCTGGGCGTGTGCTCGCAGTAGGCCAGCAGAATCGTCGGTACGTCGGCGAACAGACGTTCCAGGATCCGGGGATCGTCCACCAGCAGGTTGCCGGTGGAGGCGCCCATGAACACTTTGACCCCGGCCACTTCACATGGGTTGAGCGCGGCCACCGTGTCGAGGTTGCCGTGGCTGACGCCGAAGTGAAAGCCGTAGTTGGCCACCGAACCGATGGCGGCGCGGCGTTTCTTGTCGGCCAGCGCGTCGAGGGTGAGGGTGGCCGGCGAGGTGTTGGGCATGTCCATGAAACTGGTGATGCCGCCGGCGACCGCCGCCCGCGACTCTGAGTGGATGCTGCCCTTGGCCGGCGAGCCCGGTTCACGGAAATGCACCTGGTCGTCGATCATCCCCGGCAGCAGCCATTGGCCGTCGGCGTCGATTTCCTGTGTCGCGTTCTCGCCGAAGATGCTTGAGGCGATCTTGACGATGCGTCCGTGACTGACCAGCACGTCCGCCTCGAATTCCCGTCCTTCGTTCACCAGCCGCGCGTTGCGGATCAGCAGGCTGCCCATGGCTCAGAACTCGTTCTGCAGGGCTTTGTAGCCGCGCACCAGATCGACGTTGGTGCGCGCCACGTCCTCGGAAAACTCTGAAGCGCTGACGCTCACCGGCGGGAACTGCGAAAGGTCGGTGCCCGGCCCGATGCGGGTGGTGGAGGGGACGTAGAACGCATCGGGGAGGTCGCGTCCGTCGACCACCGAGTTGTGCCGCACCACGCAACCGTCGCCGACGGCGCAGTTGAACAGCACGCTGTTGAAGCCGATGAACACCCGGTCGCCGACCTTGCACGGGCCGTGGACGATGGAGCGGTGGGCGATGGAACTGTACTCGCCGATGGTCACCGCCGCGCCGGATTTGGAGTGGATCACCACGCCGTCCTGGATGTTCGAGTTGGCGCCGATGGTGATCGGCTCCATGGTGCCGGAGGCATCCACTTCGTCGGCGCGGATCACCGCGTAGGGGCCGACGAACACGTTTTCGCCGATCACCACCTTGCCGCAGATGATCGCGGTTTTGTCGACGTAGGCGGATTCGGCAATCAGCGGCAGGTCGCCGGAAGGGTTTTTGCGGATCATGGCTGGCCCAGGGCTTGGTAGAGGGTGTTTAGGTTGTATTCGAACAGACCGGCAAACGTGCTGGCCGGCCCGGTGGCGGCGAGGGCGTCGGAGTACAGGGTGCCGCCGATGCGGGCGCCGGTCTCTTCGGCGATCTGCTTGAGCAGGCGCGCGTCCTTGATGTTTTCCATGAACACCGCCTTGACCTTCGCCTGACGGATCTGGGTGATCAGCGCGGCGACTTCGGCGGCGGACGGCTCACGTTCGGTGGACAGGCCCTGCGGTGCCAGGAACTCGATGCCGTAGGCCTGGCCGAGGTAACCGAAGGCGTCATGGCTGGTGACGATCTTGCGGTTGCCCGGCGGCAGAGAACCGAGCTTGGCGCGGGCGTCGGCGAGCAGCGCGTGTATCTGTTTCAGGTAGGCCTGGCCGTTGCGCTCGTAGTCGGCCTTGTTGGCCGGGTCGGCGGCGGACAGCGCCTTGGTGATGTTGGCGATATACAGCTCGGTGTTCGCCAGGTTGTGCCAGGCGTGAGGGTCGGGGACGGTTTCGCCGTCCTCGTCCAGTGAACGGGGAATCACGCCGCGGCTGGCGGTGACCACGGTCGCCTTTGTGCCAGTGCTGGTCACCAGGCGATCCAGCCAGGGCTCGAACCCCAAGCCGTTCTTCACGATCAGCCGGGCCTTGAGCAGGGCCTTGGCGTCGTCCGGTGTGGGTTCGTAGGTATGGGCATCGGCATCCGGACCGACCATGTCGGTGATCTGGACATGCTCGCCGCCGACCTGGTGCACCATGTCCGCGAGAATGCTGAAGCTGGTGACCACCTGCATTTTTTCCGCCGCCGACAACGACATCGACAGCGTCAGGCTGAACAGCAGTAATAGAGCGCGCATCGGAAACACCTCATGGGGACGTGAGCAAAGGCGGGCGGCGCAACAGACCGTGAACCGGTCCGAACACCACGGACAGCAGGTAGCCGGCGCCCGCGATCAGGACGATGGCGGGGCCGCTGGGCAGCGAGCAGTGAAACGACAGCAGCAAGCCGAGCCAGACCGACAGGCAGCCGATCAGCGCAGTGGTGGCGATCAGGATCGGCAGGCGTCGGCTCCAGAAACGCGAGGCGGCAGCGGGCAGCATCATCAGTCCGACCACCATGAGCGCGCCGATGGCCTGGAAGCCAATCACCAGGTTCAGCACCACCAGGGTCAGAAACACGCCGTGGGCGATGGGGCCGAGCCGGCTGACGGTGCGCAGGAACAGTGGGTCGAGGGTGTCGAGCACCAAGGGTCTGTAGATCAGCGACATGGCCATCAGGCTCAGGGCTGAGACCCAGAGCATGCCGTTGAGCGTCGGCCCATCGACCGCGAGCGCCGAGCCGAACAGCAGGTGCAGCAGATCCAGACGCTTGCCGGCGATGCCCAGGATCAGCACGCCGGCCGCCAGAGACATGGGATAGATGGCCGCAAGGCTGGCGTCTTCGCGCAGGCCGGTGCGGCGGGTGATCCACGCGGCGAGTCCGGCCATGCCCAGGCCGGCGCCGAGTCCGCCAAGGGTGAGGGCGGGCAGGCTCAGGCCTGCGAACCAGAAGCCGAGCGCGGCGCCGGGGAGGATGCCATGGGCGACGGCGTCGCCGATCAGGCTCATGCGACGCAGGATCAGGAACGTGCCCAGCGGTGCGATGCTGCAGGCCAGCACCAGTCCGCCCAGCAATGCCCGGCGCATGAACATGAATTCGTGGAACGGCTGCCAGAGAGGGGCGAGGGCGAGCATCAGGCCACCTGGGAATGAGGTGTTGGCGGTATCAGTTCGGCGGTGCCGCCGTACAGGCAGCCGGTGCTCTTGATCAGCAGGGTTTGCGGAATGTGCTCACGCACGGCGGCAAGGTCGTGGCAGACCGCAACCACGGTTCTTCCTTGTGCGTGCCAGGTGTGGAGGTGTCGCCAAAGCAGAGCCTGGCCATGCTCATCGAGTGCGGCGTGAGGCTCGTCGAGCAACAGCAGGGGCGAATCGGCGAGGCTCAGTCGGGCGAGCAGGGCGCGTTGCAGCTCGCCGCCGGAGAGCGCCATCAAGGGACGCCTTTCCAGACCGCTCAGCTGCCAGTCTTCCAGCGCCGCCACGAGGCGTTGCGCACGCAATCGCGATGACAGTCGACGCCCCCAGAAACCCGCTGCCACCAACTCCTGCAGGCTGATCGGGAACTGTCGATCCAAGTGCTGCTGCTGGGGCAGGAAGGACAGCCCGCCTTGGCGTGGAACACTCAGGTCGACTCGTCCCGATAAAGGCTTTTGCAGCCCGGCGATGACTTTGAGCAGGCTGCTCTTGCCGCTGCCGTTCACCCCGATGACGGCTGTCAGGCTGCCGCTGTCCAACTGGAGGGTGAGGGATGGCGTCAGGGGTTGGCCCGGTGCACCCCACGTCAGGGATTGGCAGCGGATCATGGTGCCTCCCGACGCCAATGGCTTTCGGCAACTGCGTCGTGTGCGTGCAGGCTTTCGGCGTGGGTCACCCGCAAGTGGAACTCACGGAGATGCGGTGACCGGCGCAAGGCCAGGCTCAAGCGACGGGCAGCATCTTCGCAGAACATCAGGTTTTGTCCGTTGGCGAGGGCGAAGGCTTGTTCGTCCGCGCGCTTCACGGCGGTTTGCACCGCCGTGCCGAGGGCGGCTTCGGCCTGGTTGATGAGGTGCGTCAGCGGCAGATCGTCCACCTCATCATCCAGCGTCAGGTGCAGTTGCGCGGTGCTGCGTTGGCTGTGCGGTGTGGCGACGATGCCGTGGGTGGATCCAAGCCAGGTCAGAACGTCGGCATGTTGAAGGGGCTTGTTGGCGAAATCATCTACGAACTGTTGCTGAATCAATTGCCGTGCGAGTGCTGCTGAGCAAGGGCAGGTGGAGGAATACGGCACCTCGATTGTGAGTTCCACGTGGAACATTCTGTTTTTCAGGTGTGCGGCGAGGGTGACGGGATAGGTCTTCCAGCCGGCCAATGGGCTGACCAGTGCCGGTCGTTTGAGCAACAGATCGGTATGGAGGGTCAGGTAGGCGTTGTTCGACAACCCTGTGTGACTGTCGAGAAAGCTCTGAAGCACCTCCCGCAAAAGTGCGGGGCTCAGATTCTGCTGTTCCAGTCTTTCCAGTGCCAGATACAACCGGGACATATGAATCCCCCGAGTTGCGCCGTCGTCCAGGCTGACGCCTGCATCAGCCTTGCCACTGAGACGTTGGCCTTCAATGAAAACAGGCAAAGCGATACCGCGCATTCCTACCCACTCCAGCGGGAGGGCCTGGCGGGCGGCTTGCGCAGCGATGTCCGGAAGCGTCAGCGCATTCATGAGCAGATCCATCGTGTTGATTGAAATTGATGTTACATTATAACAATTCAAAGCACGATGCCTTTTTCATCAACAGGCTTTCCCATGCACAGACGTCACTTGCTCAACCTGATGCTGGCCAGCGCTGCCCTGGCCCTTCCTTTTGATGTCAGCTCCGCGCAAATCCTCAATGCGAGGCTTTGGCGATCCGATGACAAGCTCCGATTGGTGTTCGATCTCAGTGGTCCGGTGAGCTACAAAACCTTCTCCCTGAGCTCGCCGGATCGACTGATTCTCGACCTGAGCGGTGCGAGTGTGAGTGGTGATTTCAGTCAGTTGCCGCTAGGCAACACCGTCATCCGTTCGATCCGCTCCGGGCGCTATGGTCAGGGGGACACGCGGATCGTGCTCGACCTGACGGGGCCCGCACAGCTGAACACTTTCTTGCTGGCGCCCCAGGATGGCCAAGGTCATCGTCTGGTGCTGGATCTCGTGAGCGGCACGGTCGGCGCGCCGAAGGTTCCACGTGAAACACAGGCGCAAGCCTCCCGGGGACACCCCAAGCGCGACATCATTGTCGTGGTGGATCCAGGGCACGGCGGCAAGGATCCGGGCGCCGTAGGGGCCAAAGGAGAGCGGGAAAAGGATGTCGTGCTGTCCATTTCGCAGTTGCTCGCGCGGCGACTGAAGCGGGAGAAAGGGTTTGATGTGAGGCTCGTGCGCAACGATGACTTCTTCGTCCCCCTGCGCAAGCGGGTGGACATCGCCCGTCAGCACAAGGCCGACATGTTCATTTCAGTGCATGCCGATGCTGCGCCGCGCCTGACGGCCTCCGGCGCATCGGTGTACTGCCTGTCGGAAGGTGGTGCAACGTCGGCCACTGCGCGCTTCATGGCGCAACGGGAAAACGGGGCGGACCTGCTAGGCGCCACGAGCCTGCTCAACCTCAAGGACAAGGACCCGATGCTGGCCGGCGTGATCCTCGACATGTCGATGAACGCCACGATCGCCGCCAGCCTGCAGTTGGGCAGTACGGTGCTCGACAGCTTGGCCGGCATCACCACATTGCATCAGAAGCGCGTGGAACAGGCAGGGTTTGCGGTGCTGAAGTCGCCCGACGTGCCGTCGATTCTGGTGGAGACCGGGTTCATCTCCAACGCTCGCGACAGCCAACGGCTGGTGACCGCACGCCACCAACAGGCGATCGCGGACGGTTTGTTCAATGGATTGCAGCGCTACTTCCAGAAGAATCCGCCCATCGACAGCTACATCGCCTGGCAACAAGCACAGGAAAAGCCGCTGGTTTAGCAGCCGGCGATGCGGTTGCAAGTGAATTTCGCACTGCTGCCGCCCGAGCTGGAGAAGCGGTTGATCGTCGTCCAGCCCACCCGACGGTTGTAGCCAACCCAGGTTTCACCGTCGGTTGCGATGCCCGTGAAAAAGGTCAGTTGGCCGTAGCGGCTGTTGGTTTGGGCCCAATAGCGTTGGCCGGCCTTGTCGAATCCACGCAGGTAGATCGTGCTGCCTGCGGTGTTGACGCTATAGGCGTTGCCTTCGGCGTCGACACAGGCCAGGAGATTGGCGCTGCGTGTGCACGTGGCCAAGCCGGGCAATTGCCCCCAGGCCGTTGAAGTGGCCAGCAAACCAAGCCCAAGGAGCGTGTGTTTAAGCGCTTGTCTCATGGCAATTCTCGACAGGTGACGATGTAGCAGCTTCCAGCGCTTTGGCGCTCGGGGCAAGAGAAGAGTGGTCAATTCATATTGTTATACTATAACATTTGTTTGAGTTGCTGATGATGACCTCGCTTTTCCAATGCCAAGAGCGCCAGAGCGCTGAAATCGAATGCCTGATGAGGATTACCCCATGTTATACACATTGCCCGTGACCGTTTTGTCAGGCTTTCTTGGCGCCGGAAAAAGTACACTTTTGAATTACGTACTACGTAACCGAGGTGGGCTCCGCGTTGCGGTCATCGTCAACGATATGAGTGAGATCAACATCGATGGCAGCGAAGTCCAGCGCGATGTCAGCCTGAACCGCTCTGAAGAGAAACTCGTGGAGATGAGCAACGGCTGTATCTGCTGTACGTTGCGCGAAGACTTGCTGGAAGAAGTCAGCCAATTGGCCCGTGACGGCCGTTTCGATTACCTGCTGATCGAGTCCACAGGCATCTCCGAACCCTTGCCGGTCGCCGAGACCTTCACCTTCCGCGACGAGCAGGGCCAAAGCCTGTCCGACATCGCGCGCCTCGACACCATGGTCACTGTAGTCGACGGCCTGAACTTCATGCCCGACTACCAGGCCGCCGAGAGCCTCGCTTCACGGGGCGAAATCCTGGGCGAAGAAGACGAGCGCTCGATCACCGACCTGTTGATCGAACAGATCGAGTTCGCCGACGTGCTGCTGATCAGCAAGATCGACCTGATCGGCAGCCGCGAGCGGGAGGAACTGATCGCGATCCTCAAGCGGCTGAACCCTCAGGCCGAGATCATTCCGATGGTGATGGGCGAGGTGCCGCTGGAAAAGATCCTCGACACCGGCCGTTTCGACTTCGAGAAGGCCGCCCAGGCCCCCGGCTGGCTGCAGGAGCTGCGCGGCGAACACGTTCCGGAAACGCAAGAGTACGGCATCGCCTCCACAGCCTACCGGGCCCGGCGGCCGTTTCACCCGCAACGTTTTTTCGACTTCCTCAACCGGCCCTGGCTGAACGGCAAACTGTTGCGCTCCAAGGGGTTCTTCTGGCTGGCCAGCAAACCCGCCGACGCCGGCAGTTGGTCGCAGGCCGGCGGCCTGATGCGCCACGGGTTCGCCGGGCGCTGGTGGCGGTTCGTACCGAAGGAGCAATGGCCGCAGGATCAGGCAAGCGCCGCCGCGATCATGGAAAACTGGACGGCCAGCGTGGGGGATTGCCGCCAGGAACTGGTGTTCATCGGTCAGGACATCGATTTCGCGCAGCTCACGGCGGATCTCGATGACTGCCTGCTGAGCGATGCGGAAATGGCTATCGGTGTCGAAGGCTGGAGGCAACTGCCGGATCCGTTCGGCCCCTGGCACGAAGAGGCCGCCTGATGCTTGCCTTGAGCCCGCCGTATCGCGCCGCCCGCGCGCAGCATCAAGGGCCGACCCCGCAGGATCTGGCGCGGATCCTTGAGGACGACATCAACCTCGCCGTCTGGCAACGGAGTCTGCCGCTGCACATCGCGGATTTCGCGGATCTGCTCCTGTCGCTCAATGTGCCGTTCGCGCAGGCGCTGTGCCTGGAGCTGCCCGACGAGGATGCCGAGCCGGATCTGTCCGGCCTGGCCGGCGGGTTCCGCGACCTGGCCGGCCACGAGGCCTTCGTCGCCGACCTGAAATGGCTGGTCGGCGCGTTCGCTTGCCTGCTGGGGGCCCGGCGCATCGGCCTGCGCCTGCGGGTGCTGGACAAGGCCATGTGCCCGCGGTTTCACGTGGATCACGTGCCGGTGCGGCTGATCACCACGTATGCCGGCATCGGCAGCGAATGGCTCGGCGAAGGATCGATGGATCGCCGCCTGTTGGGGCAATCCGGGGCCGAACCCGCAGAGCCGTCGCGCATCCGGCGGCTGAACGCCGGCGACGTGGCCCTGCTCAAGGGCGAGAAGTGGCACGGCAACGAAGGGTTCGGCCTGATCCACCGTTCGCCTCACCCGGCACCGGGGGAGCGTCGGCTGATGCTGACCCTCGACTGGCTCGGTTGACGGGTCAAGGCTTGAGCCACCGGCCTTGGCTCTGGCCTTCGCAGTACGGCTGCAGATACGCCGCGTCGGTGGCCACGCCGTAATAGTGGATATCCTGGCGATAGGGCATATTGGCGACTTGCGCGTTGCTGCAGACGCCGAAGGCGCCCGCAGGGCACTGGTCGACATATTCGACTTCGACCTTCTGTCCGGCCAGCGTTGGCCGGCAGAAACCGTCGGCGAACAGCTTCTGCGGGATGCTGCGGTTCTGCTGGCAGACCTTCACGTCCAGCCGTTCCGCTTGGCTGTGCACTACGCAAGCCTGGGCCAGCGCTTCGCCCGACACCAGCGCCAGCAGCAACGACCATCCCATCCACCGCATCTTCGACCTCCAGAACACGCTCACCATGTTGCAGAACATTCCGACCCACGTCATCGCCGGGCCGCTGGGCGCAGGCAAGACCAGCCTGATCCGTCAGCTCATGGCCCAGCGCCCGGCGCACGAGCGCTGGGCGGTGCTGATCAACGAGTTCGGCCGGATCGGCCTCGACGCCGCGCTGCTGACCCGCGACGCCGATGGTATCGCACTGGGCGAAGTGGCCGGCGGTTGTTTGTGTTGCGTCAACGGTGCGCCGTTCCAGATCGGCCTGGGGCGTCTTTTGCGCAAGGCCAGGCCGGACCGGCTGTTCATCGAGCCGTCCGGGCTGGGGCATCCGGCGCAGTTGCTCAAGCAGTTGGGCGAGGCGCCCTGGCAGGGCGTTCTGGCCGTGCAGCCCTGCGTGCTGGTGCTGGATGCCCAGGCGCTGGCGCAGGGCAACGCGCTGCCGGACACGCAGCAGCAGGCCCTGGCCAGCGCCGGCCTGCTGTTGCTGAACAAGTCGGAAAACCTCGCAGAGCCGACGCGGCAAGCGATCGCCGCGCGATTGCCGGCGCTCAGGATGATCTGGACGGAGCAGGCCCGGATGCCGCTGAGCGAGCTGCCGGGCCTGGCGGCGCAGGCGGTGGCGGGTGCGCAGCCGTTGAGTGTGCCGAAGGCATTGGCGCAGATGCCGGCGGTCTGGAGCGATCCGGCGCAGCCGATTTGCCTGAGTCAGGCGCAGGGCGACGGCTGGAGCATCGGGTGGCGCTGGCACCCCGGCCAGGTGTTCGATGGCGCAGGCGTCGGGCAATGGCTGGAAAGCCTGGATTGGCGCCGGGCGAAACTGGTGATCCACCGGGCGGACGGTTGGCGTTCGATGAACGCCCTGGACGGCGTGCTGGCCCATTGGCAGATCAGTGAGTGGCGCAAGGACTCGCGGATCGAGCTGATCTTCGCCGAACCGCAGGATGCCGCCGGGTTGCAGGCGGGGCTGGAGCGTTGCCGGATCAAGGCCGGCTAGCTTACGGCTTCCACTTGGTGTGTTCCTGCCGCCACTGGCTCAATTCGATCACCTCGGCCCTGGGCTTGGCGACGTCCGCCACCGGCGGCGTATCGTCGAACGGCGCCGGGTAGGGCGCCAGTTCGATCTGTGCGCTATGCGCGCCGAACTGGGTGACGGTGCCGTTGTGGCGGGTCTCGCCGGTCACGGTGAACTCGAAGCCGTAGACCCTGGCCAGCCGCCGGCGGCCGCTGGCGTCCTTGATGAGTCCGATCTTCTTCAGTGCGACATTGCCGTCGAGCAGTTCGACGCCGACGTTCGCGCAATGCTGCTTGACCCGTTCCAGCGCGCGCTCCCGCAAGCCGTGGTTGTGCCAGAGCCACGCGCCTGCGGCGGCGAACAGCATCAGCACGAATATGTTTTCCAGGGTGAGCATCGACAGGGAACTCCAAAAGAGGACTTCAGCTTAACTGCGTCGCCGGCCTGTCGTACAGGCTGCGTTTCGTCGCATACTGCGCGGCTTGAATTTCAATCGTTTTACGGAAAATCCCGAATGAAACGTATGCCTCATCTGCTCGCCATCCAGTCCCATGTGGTGTTCGGCCACGCCGGCAACAGCGCTGCGGTTTTTCCGATGCAGCGGGTCGGGGTGAATGTCTGGCCGCTCAACACCGTGCAGTTCTCCAATCACACGCAGTACGGCCAATGGGCCGGCGAGGTGCTGTCGCCGCAGCGGATTCCGGAGCTGGTCGAAGGCATCGCCGCCATCGGCGAGCTGGGCAACTGCGATGCGGTGCTGTCCGGATACCTCGGCAGCGCTGCCCAGGGCCGGGCGATTCTTGAAGGGGTGGCGCGGATCAAGTCGGTCAATCCGAAGGTTCTGTACCTGTGCGACCCGGTGATGGGCCATCCGGAGAAGGGCTGCAGCGTTCCGGCGGAGGTCAGTGACTTTCTGCTGGAAGAGGCGGCGGCGGTGGCCGACATCATGTGCCCGAACCAGTTGGAGCTGGACAGCTTCTCCGGCCGCAAGCCGCAGTCGCTGTTCGATTGCCTGGCCATGGCCCGCGCGTTGCTTGCCCGCGGCCCCAAAGCGGTGCTGGTCAAGCACCTGGACTATCCGGGCAAGCCGGCCGAAGGGTTTGAGATGCTGCTGGTGACGGCCGAGGGCAGTTGGCACCTGCGCCGTCCGCTGCTGGCGTTTCCGCGGCAGCCGGTGGGCGTGGGCGACCTGACGTCCGGTCTGTTCCTGGCGCGGGTGCTGCTGGGCGACAGCCTGCTGGCGGCGTTCGAGTTCACGGCGTCAGCGGTGCATGAAGTGCTGCTGGAGACCCAGGCCTGCGCCAGCTATGAACTGCAGCTGGTGCGGGCCCAGGACCGGATCGCCCATCCGCGGGTGAAGTTCGAGGCGACCGCGATCAGCCTTTGACCCACGCAAACTGTGGAAGCCAGCCTGCTGGTGATGGCGTCAGCAGGGGCACCGCCTGACAGCGGCGGTGCGACGTGCCCGCGAAGGCTGTCGATGAAACGGCGCCAAGCCGCAGGGCTCAAGCGTCGCCCTTGATTTCCTGATAGCGCTTCTCCAGCTCCTGGCGAATCTGCCGGCGCTGCTGGGCCTGCATGAAGCGGCGCTTCTCCTCGCTGTTCTGCGGCTGCAGCGGCGGCACCGGCGCGGGTTTGCGCAGGTCATCCACCGCGACCATGGTGAAGAAGCAGCTGTTGGTGTGGCGCACCGAGCGTTCGCGGATGTTCTCGGTCACGACTTTGATGCCGACCTCCATCGAGGTGTTGCCGGTGTAGTTGACCGACGCCAGGAAGGTCACCAGTTCGCCGACGTGGATCGGCTCGCGGAAAATCACCTGATCCACCGACAAGGTCACCACGTACCGGCCGGCATAGCGGCTGGCGCAGGCGTAGGCCACTTCGTCGAGGTATTTGAGCAGGGTGCCGCCATGGACATTGCCAGAGAAGTTGGCCATGTCGGGTGTCATCAGTACCGTCATCGACAGCTGGGCGTTTCCGGGTTCCATAACGTTCTCACGGGTCAAGGCAGGATTGCGGGAGGACGCGCCTCTGCGGGCGCCTGGTCGTTTTTCAGACCACCGTTATCGGGACGCCGGGCGACTGGCCGTCGTCACGCCGGATCGATCTGTTTCCATATATTGCACCGCCTTTCAGCCGGAAGTCGCGGTGTTACCCTGCCAAAGCCACTTCCCAAGGGCGATTCCCACACCCAAAGCGGATTTTCATTCAGCTTGCCCAGCCTGTTTGCCAGGCCATTGGCGAGCCTTGCCATTCAAGGAGCCCACGCCATGCATGCCATCAGTTTCATTCAGGACCTGGCAGTGATCATGTTGGTCGCGGGCGTGGTGACCGTGCTGTTTCACCGTTTCAAGCAGCCGGTCGTGCTCGGCTACATCGTCGCCGGGTTCATCATCGGCCCGCACACGCCGCCGTTCGGCCTGATCCACGACGAAGACACCATCAAGACCCTCGCCGAGCTGGGGGTGATCTTCCTGATGTTCTGCCTGGGCCTGGAGTTCAGCCTGCGCAAGCTGTTCAAGGTCGGTGCCACGGCGTTCATCGCAGCCTTTCTCGAAATCGTGCTGATGATCTGGATCGGCTACGAGATCGGCCGCTGGTTCGACTGGAACACCATGGATTCGCTGTTCCTCGGTGCGATCCTGGCCATTTCCTCGACCACCATCATCGTCAAGGCGCTCAACGACCTGAAGATGAAGAACGAACGCTTCGCCCAGCTTATCTTCGGTGTGCTGATCGTCGAGGACATCCTGGGCATCGGCATCATCGCCTTGCTGTCGAGCATCGCCGTCAGCGGCACGGTGAGTTCCGGCGAAGTGTTCTCCACGGTCGGCAAGCTGTCGCTGTTCATGATTGTCGCGCTGGTCATCGGCATCCTGCTGGTGCCGCGGCTGCTGGCCTACGTGGCGAAATTCGAAAGCAACGAGATGCTGCTGATCACCGTGCTGGGCCTGTGCTTCGGCTTCTGCCTGCTGGTGGTCAAGCTGGAATACAGCATGGTGCTGGGCGCGTTCCTGATCGGCGCGATCATGGCCGAGTCGCGGCAGCTGCTGAAGATCGAGCGTCTGATCGAGCCGGTCCGCGACCTGTTCAGCGCCATCTTCTTTGTCGCCATCGGCCTGATGCTCGACCCGATGATCCTGCTGGAGTACGCCTGGCCGATCGCGGTCATCACCGTGGCCGTGGTGCTCGGCAAGATGCTGTCCTGCGGGCTCGGCGCCTTCATCGCCGGCAACGACGGGCGCACCTCCCTGCGGGTCGGGATGGGGCTTTCGCAGATCGGCGAATTTTCCTTCATCATCGCGGCGCTGGGCATGACGCTGCAGGTCACCAGCCACTTCCTCTATCCGGTGGCCGTGGCGGTTTCGGTCATCACCACGTTGCTGACGCCGTACCTGATCCGCGCCGCCGATCCGCTGTCGATCAAGCTGTCCGCCGCGATGCCGCAGCGCCTGGGACGGGTGTTCGGTCTGTACGGAGAATGGCTGCGCAGCATCCAGCCCCGTGGCGAGGGTGCCTTGCTGGCGTCGATGATCCGGCGGATTCTGCTGCAGGTCGGGGTCAATCTGGCGCTGGTGATCGCGATTTTCCTGGCCGGCGCATTCTTCGCCGGGCGCCTTTCGGCCTGGCTGCAGGACTGGATCGCCGATCCCGGCTGGCAGAAGGCGTTGATCTGGGGGGCCGCGCTGCTGGTGTCGTTGCCGTTCCTGATCGCCGCCTACCGCAAGCTCAAGGCGCTGTCGATGCTGCTGGCGGAAATGGGTGTGAAGCCGGAAATGGCCGGGCGCCATACGCAGCGCGTGCGACGGGTGATCGCCGAGGTGATCCCGCTTCTCTCGCTGCTGGTGATTTTCCTGCTGCTGGCAGCCTTGTCGGCCAGTATCTTGCCGACCAACAAGTTGCTGGTGCTGGTCGCCGTGGTCGCGGCCGCCGTGGCGGCGTTGCTGTGGCGCTGGTTCATCCGGGTGCACACGCGGATGCAGGTGGCCTTGCTGGAAACCCTCGACAATCACAAGGAGCCGTCGGGGCACTGACGGCCGGCCGGGGCGGCGGGGGTGGATCAGCTTTCCAGCCAGACGTCCCGTGCCCAGTGCCAGACGGATTCCCAGGACTCTTCGGTGATCAGCTCTTCTTCGCCCGACCACAGCACCACGGTGCCGTCCTCTTCGACGCAGTAGTAGTCATCGCCGTCCTGGCAGATCGGGATCAGGTCGCGCGGCACGCCGGCGTCCCAGGCGTTGGCCGCCACTTCCGGCAGATAAGTGTGGGACTGCGGATCGGTGACGGTCACCGGCTCCAGGCTGCCATACACCACGTCGCTGACGGTCAGCAGGAACTCCTTGAAGACGAACGGGATGTTGATGAAGAGCTCTTCTTCGATCTCCACCAGTTGGTCTTCGTCCGGCAGTTCCAGCGGAACCGGCACGGGTTCGTTGGCTTCGCGCAGTTGTTCGATGATTTCTTCCACGTCCGGGATCCTCTTGCTTGTATGGCGCGGTTTGTATGGGGCGGTTTATACAGTAGCTTGCTATGGATGCAACCGCGAAATAGAAAACCCCGGCCTGGGCCGGGGTTTTCGTTACCGCATGCTTAACGCGTGTGGGATCAGCCGTTCTGGCGGATGCCGGCCACCAGCCAAGGCTGGTTTTCGCCCTGCGGACGTTCCATGTTCCAGCTTTCGTTGAAGGCTTCGCCCTGGTCGAAACGCGAGGTCTTCGACACGCCGCTGAAGGTCAGGGTGGCGATGGTCTTGTCTGCGCGGTCATCCACGCCTTCCAGTTGCACCTGGAGGTTGTCGATGAAGGTGGACTGGAAGCCGTCGCCCAGGTCCGCGCGCTCGCGCTTGAGGAACTCGAGCATCTGCGGGGTCACGAACTCGGCGATCTTGTCCATTTCGTTGGCGTCCCAGTGCTGCTGCAGCGCCTGGAAGTGGCTGCGGGCGGCTTCGAGGAAGCGCTGTTCGTTGAACCAGGCCGGTGCGTTGATCACCGGACGGGCGGCAGGGGCTGCCGAGCCGCCGAAGATCGAGCCCATGGCCGCAGGCTTCTGCTCGAACGCCTCACGCTGCATCGGCGCATGGCCGGCCGGCGCGAACTGCTCCTGCTGCTTGCGGCGACGGGCGGCGATGAAGCGGAAGATCACGAACGCGATGAGGGCCATGATCAGGATGTCGAAGAACTGCATGCCCTGGAAGCCGTCGCCCATGAACATGGAGGCGAGCAGGCCACCGGCGGCGATGCCGGCCAGCGGGCCGAGCCAGCGCGAGGCGCCGCCGGCCTTGGCGGCCGCGCCTGCGGCACCGGCAGCACCGGCGGTCGCCGCAGCGCCGCCCATGCCCGGGGAAGAAGGGGCCATCTGGCTGGTCTGGTGCGTCGGCGCGGCGCCGGAGCTTTTGCCACCACCGAAGCGCTTGGCTGCGTTGACATCGAGGCTCATCGTCAGGCCGATGCACAACGCCATGGCGATGCTGAGGAAACGTTTCATAAAGGGTATTCCCGTTTGTGGAGAGCACGCGCGCCATGTTGCACAGCTGAAGTGTCACTGGCTAGCGGCAGAGTGTTTCGGGCTTTTGCCTGACAGGTTAGGTTCAGCTCGGTCGAGGCAATAGGGTTATGTACTTTTGTCTGTAGGAAAAATATGAAGGTTCAGCGGGAAGTCTGTTCAGCGGCGCAAGGCCAACAGGATGACCCCGGCAGTGATCAAGCCGATCCCGCCCCATTGGCGCAGGTCGAGTTTCTCGCCCAGCAGGATCGCGCCGAGCACCGCCACCAGCACCACGCTGAGCTTGTCCACCGGGGCGACCAGCGACGCCGGGCCGACTTTCAGGGCGCGGAAGTAGCACAGCCATGAAGCGCCGGTGCCCAGCCCGGACAACAGGAGGAACAGGTAGCTCTTGGCGGAGATCGATCCCAACGACTGATATTGGCCTGTGGCGTACAGAATCAAGGCCAGGCTGACCAGCACCACGATGGTGCGCAGCAGGGTGGCGAAGTCGGAATTGACGTTCTCGATGCCGACCTTGGCGAAAATCGCGGTCAGCGCGGCAAACGTGGCCGAGAGCAGGGCCCAGAAGGTCCATGAAGAGAAGAAGCCTGAGCCCATGAAGTGTTCTCTGTCGAATCAAGGTTCACACAAGCCTCTGCGGGAGCGAGCAGGCTCGCTCCCGCAGAAGGGCCGGCTTCAGATCGCTTCCAGCTTCGCGTAGCCCAGCATCAGCCACTTGCTGCCTTCGCTGAAGTTGACCTGCACCCGCGCCTGGGCGCCGGCGCCTTCGAAGTTGAGGATCACGCCGTCGCCGAAGATCGAATGGCGCACGGCCTGGCCGAGGCTCAGGCCGGTCTCCGGGATCGCGCTGCCGCTGAACAGGTTGCTGCCGCTCATCGACTGGCTGCCGGCGAACGGCCGGCTGACGCTGTTCGACAGGCGCACTTCCTGGATCAGGCCTTTGGGCACTTCCCGCACGAAACGCGACACCTTGTTGTAGGTCTCGCTGCCGTACAGGCGTCGGGTCTCAGCATAGGTCATCACCAGGTTCTGCATGGCCCGGGTGATGCCGACATAGGCCAGGCGCCGTTCCTCTTCGAGACGTCCCGGTTCCTCCAGGCTCATCTTGTGCGGGAACAGGCCTTCTTCCATGCCCACCAGGAACACATAAGGGAACTCCAGGCCTTTGGCGCTGTGCAGGGTCATCAGCTGAATGCTGTCTTCGTGCTCGTCGGCCTGGGTGTCGCCGGCCTCAAGCGACGCGTGGCCGAGGAATGCCGCCAGCGGCGACAGCTCTTCGTCCTCGTCGGTCTTTTCGAAGTTGCGTGCGGCGCTGACCAGTTCCTCAAGGTTTTCCACCCGGGCCTGGCCTTTCTCGCCTTTTTCCGCCTCGTGGTAGGCGATCAGGCCGGACTGCTCGATGACGGTCTGGGTCATCAGGTGCAGCGGCATGTCCATGCACTTGGCGGCGAGGTTCTCGATCAGTTCGATGAACGCGCCCAGGGCGCCCGCTGCGCGCCCGGTCAGGCCCTTGTTGGCGACCAGTTGGCGCATCGCCTCCCACATCGACACATCGCTGTGGCGCGCGTGCTCGCGGATCGCCTCGACGGTCTTCTCGCCGATGCCCCGGGCCGGGACGTTGATCACGCGTTCCAGCGCCGCGTCGTTGCCCCGGCCTTCCAGCAGGCGCAGGTAGGCCATGGCGTTCTTGATCTCGGCCCGTTCGAAGAAGCGTTGGCCGCCATAGATGCGGTACGGGATGCGTTCACGCAGCAAGGCTTCTTCCAGAACGCGGGATTGGGCGTTGGAGCGGTACAGAATCGCGATATCGCTGCGGGCCAGGCCGGTTTTCAGCGCGCTTTCGATGGTTTCGACAACGTAGCGCGCTTCGTCGTGTTCGTTGAACGCGGCATATAGATTGATGGCTTCGCCGTCGCTGCCGTCGGTCCACAGCTCCTTGCCCAGACGCCCGGTGTTGTTGGCGATCAGGGCGTTGGCGGCCTTGAGGATGCCGGCGGTGGAGCGGTAGTTCTGCTCCAGGCGGATGGTCTCGGCATCCGGGAAATCGGCGGAGTACTGGTGGATGTTCTCGATTTTCGCCCCGCGCCAGCCGTAGATCGACTGGTCGTCGTCGCCCACCACCATCAGGCTGTCGCCGCCCTTGGCCAGCAGGCGCAACCAGGCGTACTGCACGGCGTTGGTGTCCTGGAACTCGTCCACCAGGATGTGCCGGAAACGTTTCTGGTAATGGGCCAGCAGGCCCGGATGGTCGCGCCACAGGTCCAGGGCGCGCAGCAGCAGCTCGGAGAAGTCGATGACCCCGGCGCGCTGGCATGCCGCCTCGTAGGCTTCATAGATGCCGCGCATGGTGGCCAGGAACAGGTCGCCGCTGGCCTGGATGTGCTGCGGGCGCAGGCCTTCGTCCTTCTGGCCGTTGATGAACCATTGGGCCTGGCGGGCCGGCCAGCGCTGCTCATCCAGCCCCAGCTCGCGGATCACCCGCTTGACCAGCCGCTGCTGGTCGTCGCTGTCGAGGATCTGGAAGGTCTGGCTCAGGCCGGCCTCCTGCCAGTGCGCCCGCAGCAGGCGGTGCGCCAGGCCGTGGAAGGTGCCGACCCACATGCCGGCCGGGTTGATGCCCAGCAGCTGCTCGATGCGGTGGCGCATTTCGGCGGCGGCCTTGTTGGTGAAGGTCACCGACAGGATCGAGTGGGGCGAGGCGTTTTCGACCTGGATCAACCAGGCGATACGGTGCACCAGCACTCGGGTCTTGCCGGAGCCGGCACCGGCCAGGACCAATTGACGGCCGACGGGGGCCGCTACGGCCTGGCGTTGGGCATCGTTGAGGGAGTTCAGCAGAAGGGAGAGATCATCGCGCATCGGGGCATTCTAGGGTGCGCCGCAGGCCCGGGCAAACCGAGCGTTGCACGAACCGATGAAAGCGCCGCCGATGACGACCGGTCGGTCATCGGCTGCACCCGTTGACCCGCGTGGTTCCGGGGCTTTTGCGAGGTCGTCGGCGTCGGAAAGTTTCGGTGAAATTATGATCTGGAGCAGTTTGGCAAGTGAATCGGCTTGTGTATGCTCCGTCCACGTTTCGGGCCCATGCTCACCTTATAAGAACAAGAACGTTGCCTATGACCCTCAGCCCCGACCTGTCGGGCCCCCTCGTGGAGCCCCGGGTTATCCGCAAGCACTACGCCATGCAGATGGCGGTCGAGCGCACGCGCCTGCTGTATCAGGGCTCACTGTTGCCCACCCTGTTCATGCTGATCAACGGTCTGGTCTGCGCCGGCCTGCTCTGGAGCCCGCAGCGCTACTTCGTGGTCAGCGTCTGGCTGGTGTGGCTGCTGTCGCTGGTCGCCTTGCGGGTGATTCAGGTGGCCGCCTTCGATTCGGCGATCCCCGACCGGCAGGCCCAGCCCGTCTGGCGCCGGATGTTCCTGCTCGGCTCGACGATGACCGGCCTGACCCTGGCCGGCGCGGGCATCGCCCTGGTGCCGGCGGACAACTTCATGCAGCAGGCCTGGGTGTTCGGCCTGATCGGCGCCGCGACGCTGTCCGCCAGCGTCGCCTACGCCGTGAGCATTCCGGCGTTCCTGTCCTTTACCTTGCCGTGCCTGCTGCCGGCCATCGGTTACCTGTTCTGGGGCGGCGATGAGCAGGCCCGCGGCTGGGGCTGGCTGGGGCTGATCCTGCTCGGTTCGCTGAGCGTGGTGGCCTGGCAGGTCAACCGGCTGATCGACCGCGGCCTGCTGCGGCGTTTCCAGAACCAGCACCTGATCGAACACCTGCAGCAGGCGCAGGCGCGCAGCGAGCTGCTCAACCAGGAGTTGGCGAAGGAAATCGAGCACCGCCGCTGCGCCGAGGGCCGGTTGCGCGAGGCCCAGGCCGAGCTGGAAGACCGGGTCGCCCAGCGCAGCCGTGAGCTGGACGCCGCCAACCAGGCCCTGGGCAAGAGCGAGGCGCGCCTGGCGCTGGCGCTCAAGGCCAGCGAGCTGGGGCTGTGGGACTGGAACCTGCAGACCGACGAAGTCCATCACACGCAGATTCAGGAGCTGTTCGGCATCGACCCGGAGTACGTCACCGGGCTGCTCAGGCATCTGCGCCCGCGGCTGCACCCCGAAGACGTGCCGCCGCTCAAGCGGGCGCTGATCGAGCACCTCAAGGGCCGCACCGAGGACTATCAGATCGAATACCGCGTGCGCCACGGCGACGGCCACTGGGTCTGGATCGAGGACCGCGGCCGCGCCGTGGAGCGCAGCGACAGCGGGCAGGTCACCCGGATGGTCGGCACCCGGCGCGACATCAGCGTCAGCAAAGGCCAGGAAGCGCAGCGGCAACTGGCGGCGACGGTGTTCGAGGCGGCCAGCGAGGGCATCGTGATCCTCGACCCGAACTACTCGCTGATCGCCATCAACCAGGCGTTCAGCCGGGTCACCGGCTACGACATCGAAGACATGCTCGGGCGCAACGTCGTCGAACTGCCGTGCAGCCGCGATGCGCGCCGGCATTACGTCGCGATCCGCCATGCGCTGGAGCAGCACGGCACTTGGCAGGGCGAACTGGTGGAGACCCGCAAGAACGGCGAGCTGTACCCGCAGTGGCTGCAACTGAACGCCGTGCGCGATGATCGGGGAAACGTCAGCCATATCGTCGGCTTCTTCGCCGATCTGTCGGCCAGGCGCGAGTCCGAGGAGCGCATGCGCTTCCTGACCCACTACGACGAGCTCACCGGCCTGGCCAACCGCTCGCTGTTCCGCGAACGCCTGCACGAGGCCCATCAGCGCGTTCGCTCGGGCGGGCGGCGCAGCCTGGCGCTGCTGCACATCAACCTGGACCGGTTCAAGCTGCTCAACGACAGCCTGGGCCATGAAGTCGCCGATCAACTGCTGCAGCGGATGGCCCGGCGGCTGGTCAGCGCGTTGCCGGAGGCGGACACCATCGCGCGGTTGTCCGGCGACGAGTTCGCGGTGCTGTTCGATGCCTACGGCAACCTGTCGAGCCTGGCGCGGGTCGCCACGCGCCTGCTGGCCAAGCTGCGGCTGCCGCTGACCGTGGAGGGGCACGAACTGGTGGTCAGCGCCTCCATGGGCATCAGCCTGCTGCCGGACAGCGCCCGGGAGATCGCCGCGCTGGTCAGCCAATCCAACATGGCCATGCAGCATGCCAAGCATTTGGGCGGCAACAACTTCCAGTTCTACACCGACAGCCTGCAAGCCAGCACCCTTGAGCGCCTGCAACTGGAAAACCAGTTGCGCAAGGCGATCGAAGACAAACAGTTGCACGTGTTCTACCAGCCGAAGCTGTGCCTGGCCACCGGCCGCCTGAACGCCGCCGAAGCGCTGGTGCGCTGGGATCATCCGACCATGGGCCGGGTGCCGCCGGGGGATTTCATCGGGCTGGCCGAAGAGACCGGGCTGATCGGCCCCATCGGCGAGTTCGTCCTGCGCCAGGCCTGCCTGCAGGCCTGTGAGTGGCAGCGCCAGGGGCTGGAGCCGATCCGGGTCTCGGTGAACCTGTCGGTGCACCAGTTGCGCCAGGGCAAGCTGGCCAGCCTGGTGCGCCAGGTGCTGGAGGAAACCGGTCTGGCCCCGCACTACCTGGAGCTGGAGCTGACCGAAAGCCAGTTGCTCGACAGCGTCGAACACATCATCGCCACGTTCCAGCAACTGCGCGACCTGGGGGTGAAGCTGGCCATCGACGACTTCGGCACCGGGTATTCGTCCCTCAGCTACCTCAAGCGGATTCCGGTGGACTACGTGAAGATCGACCAGGCGTTCATCCGTGGCCTGGGGGAGGGCAGCGAGGACACGGCGATCACCCGGGCGATCATCGCCATGGCCCACGGGCTGTCGCTCAAGGTGGTGGCTGAAGGCGTCGAGCGGCCGGAGCAGCTTGAGTTCCTGAAGGCCGAGGGCTGCGATGAGGTGCAGGGTTACCTGATCAGCCGTCCGGTGGAGGCCGACGTCCTGGCCGGGCTGTTGCGTGGGCAAACACCGCGCTGAAGGGCTACATGCGGCGGATGCCGCCTGTTGCGGGGATACCGAGTTACTCAATGAGCAGGCAAAAAGCCAATTCATGTAGTATAACTACAAGCTTGCTACATGCCTTGCGACTGCCCATGGCAAGCACCTGACCACAACAAGAGTCCAGCCCTTGAATCTGCTGCAACATATCGCCCAGTCACGTCACCTGTTACGCAAGTCGGAGCTCAAGGTCGCCGACCACGTGCTGCTTGACCCGGCGGCGGTGATGCACAGTTCCATGGCCGACCTGGCCCACAGCGTCGGCATCAGCGAGCCGACCATCGTGCGCTTCTGCCGGGCCATCGGCTGTTCCGGCTTCCAGGACCTGAAGCTCAAGCTGGCGCAGAGCCTGGCGGCGGGCGCCAGCTTCGGCCAGTTCGCGATCCACGAAGACGATTCGGTCGCCGACTACAGCCTGAAGATCTTCGACACCACCCTGCACACGCTGATGGAGGTGCGCGAGAAGCTCGACCCGCAGGAGCTGCAGCGGGCGGTGACCCTGATGTCCCAGGCCCAGCGCGTCGAGTTCTATGGCTTCGGTGCGTCCGGCGCGGTGGCGGCGGATGCGCAGCACAAGTTCTTCCGGCTGCTGCTGACGGCGGCGGCATACTCGGATCCGCACATGCAGGCGATGTCCGCCGTGACGCTGAAGCCGACCGACGTGGCGATCTGCATTTCCCAGTCCGGCCGCTCCAAGGATCTGCTGATCACCGCCAACCTCGTGCGTGAAAGCGGCGCGTCGCTGATCACCCTGTGCCCGAGCCAGACGCCGTTGGCCGAGCTGTCCACCGTCAACCTGGCGATCGACGTGCATGAAGACACCGAGATCTACACGCCGCTGACCTCGCGCATCGCCCACCTGGTGGTGATCGACGTGCTGGCGATGGGCGTGGCCATGGCGCGCGGCCCGAGCCTGGTCAACCACCTCAAGAGCGTCAAGCGCAGCCTGCGCAGCCTGCGGCTGTCGCCCAAGGCCGTGAAGCCGCTGGACGACTGACGCTGCCCGGCCGTGTGGTCAGGGCGCCCGCATGTGGCGAGGGAGCTTGCTCCCGCTGGCCTGCGAAGCAGGCCCATGACTGTCACGGCCAGGCTCCCTCGCCACTAGGCAGATTCATCAGCCTGTAACCCCCGCGCCGCCAAACCGTCATCCCCCGGGCCTATCGTGAAACTCCCGTAATCGCCTTGGGAGACTCGAAATGGCCCAGCCCTACGAAGAACGCAACAGCGCTGCGAAAACCCGCCGTCAACAGGAAGACCAGCGCCGCATGGAGTTTCGCCGCGCCATCGAAGACCGCTTCGAACTGCGCCAGCTTCAGGCCGAGATCAGCGGTGTTCCCTCGGATTTCGAGTTCAACTACTGGCAGGCGGCACCGTCGGCTTCCCGGCGAAGCGCTCAACCAGCGCGCTGATCTGCACCCGCTCGCTGCGGATGAACGCCAGAAAGGCGTGAGCCACCGGTGACAGGCGCTTGGCCTTGGCCTGCACCAGGCACCAACTGCGCAGCAGCGGCAATTCTTCGACCGGCAGCTCCACCAGGCCGCCGGTCGCCAGCTCCAGGTTCAGGGCATGGCGCGTCAGCAGCGCCAGGCCCAGACCGGCCAGCACGCATTCGCGCTGGGCTTCGGCCGAGGCCACTTCCTGGGTCTGGGTGAAGTGCACGCGCTTCTCCTTGAAGTATTCCTCGCAGGCCAGCCGCGTGCCGGAGCCGGGCTCGCGGATCAGCAGGGTGTAAGGCTCAAGGTCCTGCAGGCGCAGCGGCCCCATATGCGACAGCGGGTGGTCCGGCGGCGCCACCGCCACGATCGGGTTGTTGAGGAACGGCAGGAACTCCAGGCCCATGTCCTGGGGCACCATGGACATGATCACCAGATCGTCGCGGTTGTCGGAGAGACGGCGGATGACCTGGCCCCGGTTGACCACCGTCAGTTGCAGGTTCACTTCCGGGTGCTGGCGCTTGAAGGCGGCGAACAGGTGCGGCACGAAATACTTGGCGCTGGACTCCACGGCCAGTTTCAGCTGGCCCTGCAGCGATCCCTGCATGTCCGACAGCTGCATGTCGAGGTTTTCCAGACGTCCGAAGATGTCCCGGCTGGCCCGTTGCAGCGCTTCGGCGGCTTCGGTCATGTAGAGCTTTTTGCCGACATAGTCGAACAGCGGCTGGCCGATCAGCTCTTCGAGCTGACGAATCTGTAGGCTGACGGCCGGTTGCGTGAGGGACATTTCGTCGGCAGCACGGCTGTAGGAGCGCAGGTCACACACTTCGTTGAAAATCTGCAATTGACGCAATGTCATACGCATCAAGGACTTACGCATTTTTACAGGCTCTGGCGACGGCTGGATGCAATGACTATAAGTCTTTACTTATGCCTGTCCCAATTTTTATTCATTTTTGTTAATCCCTTGCCGGCGCTAGTGTGAAGCGGCGACCAGATTGAAACATTTGGTCACGCGTCGACCTGGGTCTAGCAGGTCGTGGGTACCACCGGCTCAAGGGAACCTCCAAGTGATAACAAAGATCCTGATCGCCAACCGTGGTGAGATTGCCGTACGAATCGTGCGTGCCTGCGCCGAGATGGGCATCCGCTCGGTTGCGATTTTTTCCGACGCCGACCGGCATGCCTTGCATGTGAAGCGTGCGGACGAGGCCCACAGCATCGGTGCCGAGCCGCTGGCCGGCTACCTCAATCCGCGCAAGCTGGTGAACCTGGCGGTGGAGACCGGCTGCGATGCGCTGCACCCCGGTTACGGCTTCCTGTCGGAAAACGCCGAACTGGCGGAGATCTGCGCCGAACGCGGAATCAAATTCATCGGCCCGTCGGCGGAAGTGATCCGTCGCATGGGCGACAAGACCGAAGCGCGCCGCAGCATGATCAAGGCCGGCGTGCCGGTCACGCCGGGCACCGAAGGCAACGTGTCGGGGCTCGAAGAGGCCCTGAGCGAAGGCGACCGCATCGGTTACCCGGTGATGCTCAAGGCCACCTCCGGCGGTGGCGGCCGGGGCATCCGCCGCTGCAACAGCCGCGAAGAGCTCGAACAGAATTTCCCCCGCGTGATCTCCGAGGCCACCAAGGCGTTCGGCTCGGCGGAGGTGTTCCTGGAAAAGTGCATCGTCAACCCGAAGCACATCGAAGCGCAGATCCTCGGCGACAGCTTCGGCAACGTGGTGCACCTGTTCGAGCGTGACTGCTCGATCCAGCGCCGCAACCAGAAGCTGATCGAGATCGCCCCAAGCCCCCAGCTGACCCCGGAGCAGCGCGCCTACATCGGCGACCTGTCGGTGCGCGCAGCGAAGGCCGTGGGCTACGAGAACGCCGGCACCGTGGAGTTCCTGCTCGCCGACGGCGAGGTGTACTTCATGGAGATGAACACCCGGGTGCAGGTGGAGCACACCATCACCGAGGAAATCACCGGGATCGACATCGTCCGCGAACAGATCCGCATCGCCTCCGGCCTGCCGCTGTCGGTGAAGCAGGAAGACATCCAGCACCGCGGTTTCGCGCTGCAGTTCCGGATCAACGCCGAAGACCCGAAAAACAACTTCCTGCCGAGCTTCGGCAAGATCACCCGGTACTACGCCCCCGGCGGCCCGGGCGTGCGCACCGACACGGCGATCTACACCGGCTACACCATCCCGCCGTTCTACGACTCGATGTGCCTGAAACTGGTGGTCTGGGCGCTGACCTGGGAAGAGGCCATGGACCGTGGCCTGCGCGCCCTCGACGACATGCGCCTGCAAGGGGTCAAGACCACCGCGGCGTACTATCAGGAAATCCTGCGCAACCCGGAATTCCGTAGCGGCCAGTTCAACACCAGCTTCGTCGAAAGCCATCCGGAACTGACCAACTACTCGATCAAGCGCAAACCCGAAGAGCTGGCCCTGGCCATCGCCGCCGCCATCGCCGCCCACGCAGGCCTGTGAGGAATAGAACAATGAGCAAGAAGATTCATGTAACCGACACCATCCTGCGCGACGCCCACCAATCGCTGCTCGCGACCCGCATGCGCACCGAAGACATGCTGCCGATCTGCGACAAGCTCGACAAGGTCGGCTACTGGTCGCTGGAAGTCTGGGGCGGCGCGACGTTCGACGCCTGCGTGCGCTTCCTGAAGGAAGACCCGTGGGAGCGCCTGCGCCAACTGCGCGCCGCGCTGCCCAACACCCGCCTGCAGATGCTCCTGCGCGGCCAGAACCTGCTGGGCTACCGCCACTACAGCGACGACGTGGTCAAGGCGTTCGTCGCCAAGGCGGCGGTCAACGGCATCGACGTGTTCCGCATCTTCGATGCGATGAACGACGTGCGTAACCTGCGGGTGGCCATCGAAGCGGTGAAGGCCGCCGGCAAGCACGCCCAGGGCACCATCGCCTACACCACGAGCCCGGTGCACACCATCGAGGCTTTCGTGAACCAGGCCAAGCAGATGGAAGCCATGGGTTGCGACTCGGTGGCGATCAAGGACATGGCCGGCCTGCTGACCCCGTTCGCCACCGGCGAACTGGTCAAGGCGCTGAAAGCCGAGCAGTCGCTGCCGGTGTTCATCCATTCCCACGACACCGCCGGCCTGGCCGCGATGTGCCAGCTCAAGGCCGTCGAGAACGGCGCCGACCACATCGACACCGCCATTTCCAGCTTCGCCTGGGGCACCAGCCATCCGGGCACCGAGTCGATGGTCGCCGCCCTCAAGGGCAGCGAGTTCGACACCGGCCTGAACCTGGAACTGCTGCAGGAGATCGGCCTGTACTTCTATGCCGTGCGCAAGAAGTACCACCAGTTCGAAAGCGAGTTCACCGCGGTCGACACCCGCGTGCAGGTCAACCAGGTGCCGGGCGGCATGATTTCCAACCTGGCCAACCAGCTGAAAGAGCAGGGCGCCCTGAACCGCATGAACGAAGTGCTGGCGGAAATCCCGCGGGTGCGCGAAGACCTGGGCTACCCGCCGCTGGTGACCCCGACCTCGCAGATCGTCGGCACCCAGGCGTTCTTCAACGTGCTGGCCGGCGAGCGCTACAAGACCATCACCAACGAAGTGAAGCTTTACCTGCAGGGCGGCTACGGCAAGGCGCCGGGCACCGTGAACGAGCAGCTGCGCCGCCAGGCCATCGGCAGCGAGGACGTGATCGACGTGCGTCCGGCGGATCTGCTCAAGCCTGAGATGACCAAGCTGCGGGCCGACATCGGTGCCCTGGCGCAGTCCGAAGAGGACGTGCTGACCTTCGCCATGTTCCCGGACATCGGCCGCAAGTTCCTCGAAGAGCGTGCCGCCGGCACCCTGACGCCGGAAGTGCTGCTGCCGATCCCGGAAGCGGGCAAGGTGGCTTCGGCGGGTGGTGAAGGCGTACCGACCGAGTTCGTCATCGACGTCCACGGTGAAACCTACCGTGTGGACATCACCGGCGTCGGCGTGAAGGCCGAAGGCAAGCGTCACTTCTACCTGTCCATCGACGGCATGCCGGAAGAGGTGGTGTTCGAACCGCTCAACGAGTTCGTCGGCGGCGGCAGCAGCAAGCGCAAGCAGGCTTCGGCGCCGGGCCATGTCAGCACCACCATGCCGGGCAACATCGTCGATGTGCTGGTCAAGGAAGGCGACACCGTCAAGGCCGGCCAGGCTGTGCTGATCACCGAAGCCATGAAGATGGAGACCGAAGTCCAGGCGGCCATCGCCGGCAAGGTCACGGCCATTCATGTCGCCAAGGGCGACCGGGTGAATCCGGGCGAGATCCTGATCGAGATCGAGGGCTGACCGACAGCTGCGATGCAACGTTTTATACCTCGGGGGGGCATGTGCCCCCCTTTTTTTTGCGCCGTTTTCGGCAGGGGCGGGCCAGGCCGGCCCTACCGAAAACGGCCCGGGCCGGGTTCGTCAGAAACCCATGCGCCATTGGCCTGACAGGCCGTGCCGGCGGCTGTGGTCGCCGACGTCACCGGTGTACCCCAGGCCTACCGAGTGTCTTGGCGAGATGGCCAGCTCCAGCCCTGCATCCAGCGTCAGGCTGTTGCGGTCCAGCGCTGCTCCCTTCACGGTGAAGATCCTGCCGCCGGTCGCCAGTCGCTGTCGGGCATGGCTTTCGACATCACCGTAGGTATGTTTCCAGCCGGCGCTGAATCGCGGCGTCAGTCGCATGCCGTCCTCCAGTGCCTTGACGTAGGCCAGACGCAGCCCAAGGGTGCTGCTGGCATTCTGTTGCGTCTGACCATGAACCTGCAGCGAGGCACTGCCGCCCTTTTCGGTATGGCTGTCGCGCCGATAGCGTTGAATGCCGAGGCTGGCAAAGGGCTCGGCGCTCAACCGGCCATGGCCGACGTTGTAGCCGAGTTCCGCGAAGGCCTGGCCGGTGCGTGCGTCGTATGCGCCTTTGGGCCGGTCGCTGAATCCGTTGTAGGTGACGCTGCGCTTGCTGGAGCCGGCATGGCTGCCGTAGGCGGCGCCCAACCGGATGGCCATCGGGCCGTTCTGGCGCAAGGCGTAGGCTCCCAGGTGCCAACTGTCGAGCCGGCCCTCGTATTGGCGGCCGTCCAGGCGCGTTCGCGAATGGCCGACGACCGCCCCCATCCGCCAATGCTCGTCCGCTGCCCAGTCCGCGCCAAGCAGCAGGCCCCGGGTGGCGTGCCGCAAGGTGCTGGCGCTTTCGCTGCGGTCCAGCGTGCCGCCGTCGTCGAGTGCCTGCAGCCAGAGGCGGCTACCGTCCTCGCCGCCGTTGGCCCGGCGCGGCGCGTTGCGCTCCGCCGAGGGGCCGTCGCCCATCTGGCGCATGGCCGACAGCAGGCTGGCGTTGACCGGAGCGGCACTGCCGAGCGTCGCTCCCGCCAGGTTGGCGTTGCCGCCGGCGGCCAATTGTTCGATGGCCTGGGGGGCGGTGGTCCGGTTCGTGCCGAGCAAGGCCTTGACGGCGGCGTTGCCTGGCGTCGCCGCTCTTGCGGTGACGGTGCCCGGGCTGGCCGGTGCCGAGGGGGCAGGGCCAGGAGCCTCGGGGGAGGTCGGCGGCCTGTCGGTTCCGGCAGGCTGTTCGGCGACCGGGTCTTGAGGGACGGTGTTTTCCGGCATGCCCGGGTCGGGTGCCGGCTCCCCGATGCTCTTGGCGAGTTCGCGTCCGTTTTCACTGGCGGCTGCGCTTTCGAGCGGTACATCGTTGCGGGCATAGGTCAGGCCGACCGTCTGCTCGGCGTAGTTCACGGTCGGGGTCATGAAGGCCAGATCGCTGGTGACCTGGCCGAACCGGCCGTCGACCCTGGCGGCCTGGATGATCGTGTGTTGGCTCGTCTGCGGGTAGTCGCCCGGTGCCGCGATGATGTTCAGGGTGGCGTCGCCGAGGCGGGCGATGCCGCCGACATTGATTGTTTCGCCGACGTTGGCGGCGTCGATTCCATAGGCCAATACGGCCGTCTTCTGCAGCTCGAGGTCGCCCCGCACCCGAGGCGCCCCGTGAAGGGCGTTGACCTCCAGCTTTCCGGCAACCTGCAAATGGCCGACTTCGCCGTTGCCGCGCAAGGTCGCCCGCCGCTCCACCGAGACCTGGCCAAAAATGTTTCCCCGGTTCTCCAGCGTGGCGTTGTCCGCGACGAAGGCGCCGCCGGGGAAGTCGCCCGTTCCGGTCAATGTCCATTGGCCGCGCTTGATGCGCACATGGTCGAAGTTGCGGCTTTCCCCGAGTTCGCCGACGTTGGCCGAGTCGAGCGTCAGGGCGTTGAGGCCTTCGCCGCCGTCGACGATGCCGTCGAACCGGCCTTTGCGGCTGACGTTGACCAGATCGTTGGCCTCGCCCAGTTTCAGCGCGACGCCGTCGGAGCCGGACTCCGGCCGGATGACCGAAGTCGCTTGCGTGTCCGGATCCTTGAGATAGCCGTCGATCCGGGCCTTGTGCCCGTCGAGCGGCACGAAGGCGGCGGGAAGGTCCTGGGCCGCCGCGTAACCGGCATGGCCGAGGGCGACGGCGACTGCCAAGGCCACGCAGTGTGGGCGAAACGTAGGTCGGTTGAGCATCGGGTTCTGCCTCGCTGGAAAGGAGGCTGAACTCTAAAAGTCGATGCCGGTGCGCCGATGCCGGGCGATTCTGCGTGTCGTGCAGGGGATGGAATCCGGTTTTGTAGCCGGGAGGAGGATGATTGGCCGACGTCCGCTGTTTCACCCGGCGACATGATGCTTTTGCCTACGGTCGGTGCTGAAAGATCGATTGGCGAAATGTCAGAGATTCGGCTTTCAGCGCTGGATCGTCATCAGATCCGACGCTACTGCGGTGGGGGTAAATCTGCATTATTTTGCGTTTTTTGTAGATGAAGGCGGCCTTATCTGCATTTTGTTGCAGGTTAAGGCGCGCAAACTCCACTTCGAATGCACTATATTGCATTTTCAAGCGACCAATCGCTTCGTGAAATGCATTTAGATACAGGTGATAGGTGCATGCATAAGCTGACATTGCAGATGTTCACTGCCGGCAAATGGTGCGACGCAATGGCGTTGAATTTCGACGAGCCTCAAAAGGGCTTTGGAAGCCGTTGCAGCTTTGGTTACGAGACGGCCTACCTGGTCGAAAACCTCGATGCCGTCGGATCTCCGTTTTCCAAAGCTGTGAGTGCACGGTTTCCCTTGGATTGGGACGGCCAGCGCTCCATCACTCCTGCATTTGTGCATGACATTGCGCCGGCGGGGGCCGCAAAAAAGTTTCTTCTCGCACGCCTGGGACAAGACAGACCTGCAGATGTCAGCGCCGATCTGTATCTGCTTGGCCATAGCACCCCGGCTCCGATCGGCAACATGCGGATAAAGGAGTCAGCCGAGGCTGCGGATGAGCGCCAGCCTATCGGATTCGCTCGCCAGGAAGTCGTCAGCCGCGACCATCGGTTTCTTGAATACGCCTACGAGGTGGGGGCCGCGATTGGCGGTGCGACAGGGGCAGGAGGTGAAGCGCCCAAGCTTCTTTTGACTGAGAATCGTGCCGGCCAACTGTACCCCGATGCAGTACTGAACGATGAAAACGTCAGTCAGCACTGGTTTGTGAAGTTCGCCCGCAATAAGGGAAACCAAACGGATCAAGACATCCTGAGAAGCGAATTCCATTACTACCAGGCGCTTCAGGCGCTCGGCATCGAGACCGTCTCGGCAGAAGGCTTGGCGTTGGAGGAAGCGAACAAACCCAGTTTGTGGATGCAGCGCTTTGACCGCCAAGTAACAGGCCGAGGGGTAGAGCGTTTTGCCGTGGAGTCGATTTACTCGCTGGCAGGGGTGACTGTGTCGGGCAGCGCGATGAACCACATGGATGTCATTCGCATGCTGGCCAGGCTCTGGCGCGATGCAGGGCAAGCGGATCAGATTCCGGCCCTTGTGGCGGACTACCTGCGTCGGGATCTGATCAACAAGATTCTCGGCAATTCGGACAATCATGGGCGCAACACCGCAATCATTCGTGATGCGGACTCGTACCGTTTGGCACCTATCTATGACCTGGCGCCCATGGTCATGGATGACGAAGGTGTGACACGCACGACCAAATGGCCAAGGGATCTGGAGAGGGCGGGAGACATCGATTGGCGAGGCGTCTGCCGCGCATTGGCGGATATTTCCGATCCGGATGATCCATTGGCCGGTTTGTCCGATACGCCGGAGTCTTTTGAGCGCTTGCGTGAAGATGCGCAATGCCTGGCTGAGCTGCCCGACATTCTGGCTGCCGGCGGCTTGCCTGACCGAACCATGAACCATCCAGGCGTATACCTGAAAGACTTGGAGCAGCATTTGAAGAGATGGGATCTGAAATGAGCATGACCGTCGCCGAGCGCACAGTGCTCATCGAAAGCATCCAGCAAGCGCTGGCCCAAGGAACCTTGGAGATCGGCGAAGCCGTTCGCCGTTTGCGCGTGGAAGTGACCGGGTTGCACCAGACCCAGTTCGCGAAGATGTGCAGGATTTCGGTGCGCACGCTGGTGCATATCGAGCACGGGGAAGGCAATCAGACGCTCAAGTCGCTGAATGCCGTGTTCCGCCCGTTCGGGATGAAGATGGGCGTGCTGCGGATCCGGAACGAAGACCGCTGGCCCCGCAGCACCCCCGATGCAGGGTGAGCCTTACGCGCGGCACTCGGCCAGGCCCTTGAGCTGGCCTGACGCGGTCTGGTTGGCGTCGCTCAGCCAGCGCTCGAACCCTGCCGCCACCGCCGGCCATTCCGAGTCCAGGATCGAGTACCACGCCGTGTCGCGGTTCTGGCCCTTGACCACCATGTGCTGGCGGAACACGCCTTCGAAGCTGAAGCCCAGGCGTTCGGCGGCGTACTTGGAGCGGGCGTTGGCGTTGTTGCACTTCCACTCCAGGCGGCGATAGCCCAGGGCGAAGGATTCCTTGGCCAGCAGGTACACCGCCTCGGTGCTTTTCGGCGAGCGCTGCATCGGCGCGCCGAAGGTGACGTGGCCGATTTCGATGCGGCCCTGGGCCGGCACGATGGACATCAGGCTGAGGATGCCCTGGACCTGGCCGCTGGCGCGGTCGATCACGCTGAAGAAGTACGGGTCGCTGGCGGCAGCGTGGCTGTTCAGCCACGCATCGAACGCGTGGCGCTCGGGGAAGGGGCCGTAGGGCAAGTAGTCCCATAGCTTCGGATCGGCGCCAGGCCCTTGCAGGGCCTTGAACAGGTCGTCGCCGTGGCGGGCCGGGTCGAGTTTTTCCAGGCGGATGAAGCGCCCTTCGATCAGGGTGGTCGAGGGAGGCGGAACGCCTTTCCAGTCAGCGAGCGGGGTGGTCATGAATGTTGATCCTCAAATGGCCTTGCGGAACTGGATGAAGCCCGGACGCTCGGCGATGCGTTCGTAGAGCCGGATTGCCGTGGCGTTGGTTTCGTGGGTCAGCCAGTGCACCTTGCAGCAGCCGTCGGCCTTGGCCGCGGCGTAGACGTGTTCGATCAGCAGGCGCCCGACGCCGGTGCCGCGGGTTTCCGGCGCCACCAGCAGGTCCTGCAGGTAGCAGGAGTTCTCGATGCTCCAGTTCGAACGGTGGTAGATGAAATGCACCATGCCGACGGCTTTGCCGTTCGCCCAGGCGAGGGCGGCATGGGTCGGCTCGTTCGGGTCGAGGAAGCGCTGCCAGGTGCTCTGCGTCACGGCGTCCGGCAACTCGGTTTGGTAAAAGCGCAGGTAGGCCTGCCACAACGGCAGCCAGGCCGCGTGGTCGTCGGCGCTGACCGGGCGAATATCGATCTGACTCATGGTGATTGTCCTTAACGCATCAGGTGAGAGAGGGTTCGGTCGGTGGCGTCGGCGCTGGCGGCCAGACCTTCGCGCACGCCGGCGATGTCTTCGGCGCTGCGGTTCTGGCTGAGCTTGCGTTTGCCTTCGAGGCGGTCGATGGGGATCGCGAAGCCGACGATGGCCTTGAGCATGCCGTCGATGTAGTCGGCGGGGGCGTCGTCGACTTTCCACGGTGTTGCGCGGTTCGATTCATGGCGGTCGGTGAGGGTGCTGACGATGTCGAGCAGGCGTCCGCCGTCGCTGAAGGTCTCGGCGTGGCCGTAGGCGTGCACGGCGACGTAGTTCCAGGTCGGCACGACCTTGCCGTGCTCGGCCTTGCTCGGGTAGAACCCGGGGCTGACGTAGGCGTCGGGGCCGGCGAAGATCACCATCGCTTCGGCGCCGTCGCGCAGGTCTTTCCATTGGGGGTTGGCCTTGGCCAGGTGCCCGTACAGCGTGCCGTGCTCGCCTTGTTCGCGATGCAGCAGCACCGGCACGTGGCTGGCCTGCAGGCCTTGTTCACCGTGGGTGACCAATATGGCGAGGCGGGTGGCGAGGATCAGTTCGTGCAGTTGGGACAGGTCGTCGACGGCAAAGGCGCGTGGCGTGTACATGGAGAAAATTTCCTTGGCGGTTGCCTGCATCCTAGGCAGGCTATTGGTCTGTTGTAAGAGCCACTCATGACCAATTTCATAGGGCCATTGCCATGACCAGCGTGCCGTTGTCCTTGTCCTTCAACCCGGCGGGCATCGAACTCGATCGCCGTCAGGGGTTGAGCCGTCAGCTGTATCAGGCGTTGCGCCTGCGGGTGCTGGACGGGCGCCTGGCCAGCGGCATGCGCCTGCCGGCGAGCCGGGACCTGGCCGCCGCGCTGGGCATTTCCCGCAACAGCGTGGTGCGGGCCTACGATCAGCTGTATGCCGAAGGATTCATCGAAGGAAGGGTCGGCGACGGAACGTATGTGGCGCAGTTGCCGCAGGCACCGCTGTCGGCGGAAAAGTTTTCCACAAAAGTATCCACAGGCTTTTCAACAGGCTTACCCACAGCCTTATCCACAAAATGCGAGAATTTGCCTGGGTATTCATCCAGTAAAGTTATCCACAGTGCCGCCTTCGAGCGGGTCACGAAGAACCATTTGCCGATGCCGCCCAGTGGTCCGCCCAAGGCATTCCGGGTCGGCGTTCCGGCGTTCGATCTGTTTCCGTTCGAGGTCTGGGCCAAGCTGAACGCGGCTTTCTGGCGCAAGCCGGACCTTGAGCAGTTGTGCTACGGCGATCCGGCAGGCGATGCGCGGCTGCGCGGGATGATCGCGGCGTACCTGCGCAGCTCGCGGGGCATGCAGTGCACGGCTGAGCAAATTGTGATCACCAGTGGCGCGCAGCAGGGAATCAGCCTTTGTGCACAGTTGCTGGTGGAGCCGGGCGACGGTGTGGCCATCGAGAATCCGGGCTATCGGGCGGCAGGCCATGCCTTTGCGCTCGCCGGTGCCCAGCTGCACGGGGTGGCGGTGGACAGCGAAGGCATCGACTGCGGCGAGCTGGACCGGCTCGGCGATTGCCGGCTGGCCTACGTCACCCCCTCGCACCAGTACCCCACCGGCGTGGTCATGAGCCTGGCCCGGCGCCTGGAGCTGCTGGCCTGGGCCGAGCGCACCCGGGGCTGGATCATCGAGGATGACTACGACGGCGAGTACCGTTACAGCGGCGCGCCGCTGGCGCCGTTGGCGGCGCTCGACCGTCATGGCCGGGTGCTGTATGTCGGCACGTTCGGCAAGGTCGCGTTTCCGGCGCTGCGCCTGGGCTATCTGGTGCTGCCTCCGGCGCTGGTGCAGGCGTTTGCGCAACGGCGTGCGGTGGATGTGCGGCATTCCGAGGTCAGCACCCAGGCGGTCATGGCCGAGTTCATGGCCGCCGGGCACTTCCAGCGGCACATCCGGCGCATGCGCCGGGCCGCCCTGAACCGGCGCAATTGCCTGCTGGCCCATTGGCCCGCCGGCATCCGTGGCGTCGGCCCGTTGCCCAACGTGATGGCCGGCCTGCACCTGACGGTGCCGGTCGACAGCGTGGCGCGCGAGCGCGAGCTGATCGAAAGGGCCCAAGGCGTCGGCGTCGAGGTCAATGGATTGAGCGGATATTGGCTGCCCGGCTCGTCGACCCCGATGGATCGACGGGCCGGCCTGGTGCTGGGGTTCGCGGCGGTGCCCGAACCGGCGATCCTGGACGCGCTGACCCGCCTGTGCGCCGCGTGGCGTGACTGACTACGCGGTGCACGGGGCTCAAGGCTTGGACGGGCCGGGTGAACGGCGCTTCAGAAACAGGTCGAGCACCTGCGGCTTGACCAGCCGGCGCAGGGCATTGTCCACCGCGTCAAACGTGTCCAGCTCCTGGCGGGCCTTGTCCGGCAGCGATTGCAGGTACTCATCGGCGAGCTTGAGATGGGCAACGGTGAACCGGTCGTCGGCGTCGGTCGCCTTGTCGTAGTGAAAGTGCGCGACCCACAGCGGCCTGTTCTGCTGTTTCTTGTCGAGCACGCGGTACTCCTGGAAGCAGTCCTTGCGTTGCCGGGTCTTGATGCGACCGCGCGGATCCTTGACGATTTCGGTCTGGCCGTGTTCGTGCAGCCACTGGAGATAGGCTTCGCGGGGTTTGCGTCGCTTGATGATGTCACTGTAGATCCTGACGCCTTCCCGACGGCATTTCGCAGCCGCCGACTGCAGATCCGCGCTCAGCCGGTTGTCGGCCCATTGCGTGTTTCCCGACGCCTTCTTGCGCTCATAGACGGCATGGACATCCTTGGCCGCCTGCTCAAGCAGGGCAGCCCGCTGATCGAACAGATCCTTCATGTCCGCCGGAATGCGCCGGGGGCGCCGGGAATCCGCGCTTGTATGCTTGATGAAGAGATCGTTGCCGCTGTACAGCGAATGGCCCTTGCTGAGGATCTCGGCGTCGTCCGCCGGCGGGGGCTGCACGGCGCGGCGGGCCGGTGCCTTGACGATGGGGACCTTGTCGAGCGGCTCGGTGCTCGGCGCAGGCGCAGGCGCTGCCCGCGCCGGAGCAAGGGCCCGTGGCCGCAGTTTGTTCACCCTGCCGACGGCGCGCGACGTGGACGGCCCCGGATCGAGCCTGGACATGGCCGCCACCGGAATCTCTTCGGGTTCGGGCAGCAATGCGAGCAGGCGCGCGCGCGCCAGCTGGAGAAACTCGGCGACGAGCTCCATCACCCGCCCGAACCGGACCGGCTCCAGTTGAGCGGGCGAGCCGGCCAGCAGATCCTCCAGGCGCTTCTGGCAATCCTCCAGACGGTCGACCAGCGCGGTGACCCTTTCGGCGTCCGGGGACTCGGTGGCCGCAGGCTCTGCGGCCTCGCCCCGTTCGACCAGGGCATGCCCCGCGTCTCCGGCCTCATCGAGTATGCCGAAGAGGGTCTGGCGTGTCGCATCGGCGGTGCCGTCCGGCACCTCGCTCAGGCAGAGGTCGGTGGACATCCCGACTTCATTGGCGAGGAAGTCGTAGCGCGACAGCACCGGCCGCAGTTTCTCCAGTTTACCGGCGACCTCCTGGGTCTGGCCGGTTCCTTTCATCAGTGTGGCCAGCGTGCCGTCCATGCGGTCGAGCCGTTCGACGATCTCGTTGCTGACGTCGATGGCGACCCGTGTCGCCTCCAGCTGCTGTGCGCGGGCCGAAGGATCCGACGCCGGCGTCTGGCTCACCAGCGGTTTGACATGGCTGATGTATTCGCGAAGCTTCAGCCTGATCCAGCCGTTGATGCTGCGATGCTGCTCAACGGTCAAGCGCATCTGTTGCGCCTGGTGGAACACACCGGTGCCGCCCATTGCTTTCCAGGTGTCCAGATCCGTCAGTGCCTGGGTGTAGCCGTTGATCAACGTGTCGGACTTCGCCAGGTAGGCGGGTACGGAGGCTTCGGACAGGGCCGCCTGCGGACTTTGATCCTCGGCGGGGATCAGGAGCTCGTCCAGCGCGGCCTTCAGGACGGGCTCCTGCTCCAGGAATGCCTGCAGCGCATTCCAGGCCTCGGTCATTTTCCTCGCCTTTTCCTGGCGCAACGCCTGAATCCGGCCGGTCGGCTGCCCTGCGCGCAACCGCAGCCGCAGATCCCAGGCCCAGAGTCCTTCCTCCTTGTCGAACAGGATGCACAGGCCCGGCCGTTCGGGATGGTCCGGATCGATGACGCTGACCGGCCCGTCCTCGCCGTGACGGACTTCGAACCAGCGCTTGCCGACCTGGGCGTAGGTTTTGTCCGCGGCCTCGTGCAGATGATCTGCGTTGAGCGCAGCGTCCGCCGCCGGCGGGGATGCCGTCACCTGCAATCGGTCGATGAGTCGCTCGAAGCGTGTGCCGGATGACGTGCGGATGCCGTTGATCGGCGCCAGCGCAGACAGGTGGGCCTTGGGCAGTTCCGCGTCCGGCAGGGCCGGTTCCAGGGTGACCTTCGCCGGCATCGGCGGAGCAGGCGCTTCGAGGGGGGGAGCCTCCTGCGGCGATCCTGTGTCCGAAGACCCCGAGAGCCGCAGGCGGCGCCAGGCCATCCGGTGGGTCAGCAGGATGCTCAGCGTCAGCAGCACATCGCCGATGGATGACCATTGCACCACGGTGTCGCCGCGCCCGTGGGCTTCGATGGCCTGCTGAATCTGGCCGATGCCTTGCCAGACCCAGACGGCGGTGGCCGCCGGGCCGCTCAGGAAATTGGCGGCCACGCCGAAGATCGCCCAGCCGCTGTCGGTCAGCAGTGCCAGGCGCCGTTCCGCGTTGGAGGTCGACTGGCGGTCGGCGAGGCGGACAAGGGCCTGGCTGTGGCTGCTGAACAGCGTTGCGGGGATGTCGCCGGCCAGCGGCGTGTCGACCAGCCTGATCGAGGGAGAAAGGCCAAGGTGGATGAACGGCTCGAAGGCCAGGTCGGCGATGGTTCGCGGCGACGGTATGCCGTTCGGGAACACATACTGGGAATACTCGAAGCTCAAGCCATCGTCGGCCAGCCAGGCCAGCACCGAGTCGCGCAGTTCGCCCTGCTGGTGGAGCGCGTACAGCATGTTCTGCGCGGACTCGAACTGGAGCAGCGTTCGGTCCATCAGGGGCCGGTACAGCAGGCACGGCCCGCTCCGGCCATGGCCCGGCCCGATGATGTACATGTTGGCGACCGTGTCCGTCTCGCTGCCCGGGCGGTAGCGCGGCATGAACGCCAGCGGGCGGATCTGCACCGGCCAGTCGGCGGCCGGGACCTTGCCGGTCATGGACGCCATCAGCTGGCAGACCTGCCGATAACCCCGCTCGTCGACGTTCCCTTCCTGCTTGAGCTTGCACTCCAGGGCCCGCAGCGGCAGCAGGAACGGCAGCTGACGGCAATAGCGGCTCCTGTGGCGCCGTGCTTGCTCCGGGTCATCGATGAGGGTGCGCTTGACCAGTCGCGTGTAGCTTTCGCCGACATTGATCCGTTCGGCAAGGCGCACCAGCAGCGCCAGCGTCATCCAGTCCGGCGTGGCCGACCCGTCGGCGTAGGCGACCGTCGCCAGGTAGGGGCGGGCGTTGCGCAGGGCGAACTGGCCGAGGGTCTCGACGCTGCGGCCGTACGGCGAGGGCAGCGTCAGGCCGCCGGCCTCGAAGCTTTGGGCCACGGTGATCCGCACGTCATCCAGACGCCATGCCGCATCCTCGCCCTTTCTTTCCTCGGCGATGGCCTCGCGCATCTGCTGCTGGGCATAGGTCTGTATCGGCTGGAGGTCTTCGCTGGCGAAGGCATCGTCGTCGGCTTCCTCCCGGAGGCGGCCCAAGGCGTTCAGGTATCCGCTGTAGGCCTGGATATCCTCCAGCGAGCCCGCCGACAGCCATGGCGGAATCGCATCGGCCAATTGGGCGATGTGCCGGTTGTCCTGGGCGCTGAGCGTCCTGATTTCGGTTTTCAGCGGCGCGAGCCGGGCGAGAGCCGAGGGGCTGGCCGGGTCGAGCGCATCGATGGAGTCGAGCTGGCTGTTCACCAGCGACCAGGCCATGGCATCGAAGACGTTTCCTTCGGGTTCGTAGACGCGCCACTTCAGGCGGAAATCGCCAAGGGCGGCGCCGATCCGCTCGGGCAGCACGGCGCCCAGCTGCTCCATTGTGTCGAAGGCTTCGTAACCGTCGGAGATCGTGTACATCACGATCAGCTCACGGTCGCCGTTGTCGGCGGTCAGCACCAGCGCACCGGGCGCCATCAGATGGCGGGTGTCGGCGGTCCCGGCCGAGTCAAAGGCATAATCCAGATCCAGCAGGCAGGCGCGGACATTCGACAAGCCGCTGCCTTCCAGCCGGCGCGAGGCCTTGTCGGGAAACCGCGAAACGCGCCGGCAAAGCTCGCACCGGGCCGAATCCCAGCCGTTGACGGACTCGATGTCGAGCGATGTCCTCAGCAGGTCGGACATCGCTTGCCAGCGCGGCACGCCACCGACGGCTTCATTCCAGTAGTCCAGCTGGCTCTGCTGGAAGTACGCGAAGACCTCGGGTGCCTGTTCATTGAGCAGCGCGGTCAATGCGTCCATGTCGACGGGCAGGTGGATCGGTTCCTGCGCATAGGGCGTCAGGGTCAGGAAGTGCTCGCCCTCGATGTAGTCGGCGGATGCCTGGTCAAGGGCCTGCCGCACCAGCGCATGGCTGAGCGTTTCGAAACGGCTGCTGTCGCTGACCAGCGCGCCGTTTTGCCGGTGCCATATCGGAGACATCACGACCGCCATGTCGGGATCGATGTCCAGCTCGGGAAACCGCTGCTTCAGTGCATTGCGCAATTGCCGGCTCGTGGCGGCATGCAGGGTCGGGCCGTGGCTGATCTGTTCGATCAGGCGGCTTTTGTTCAGTAGCGGCGGTACGGGCGTTGCGGTCGGTGTTTCACTCATGGAGGCGGAACCGTTCGGGTGCTGATGGGAGGGTGAGTCGCGCTCAGCCCAACGGTAGGCGGGCACCGGACGGTGACGGTGGTAGAGGGTTACCGCAGGCAAAAAAAGACCCGCACGGGAGGCGGGTCCTTTTGGGGCCGGTGCCGGATCAGGTGCCGGACTTGATCCGGGTCCAGGCCCGGGTGCGCGCGCGCTCGGCGTCGCGGGGCAGCGGCTGCAGGGTGTATAGCGTGTTCATGGCCGCGTCGGTTGGGTACAGGTTCGGGTTGTTGCGGATCGCCGGATCGACCTGTTGCGTGGCGTCCTTGTTGGGGTTCGGGTAACCGACGAAGTCGCTGACCGGCGCGATCACCTGCGGCTGCAGCAGGTAGTTGATGAAGGTGTAGGCGTCCTGCGGGTTCTGCGCGCCCTTGGGGATGGCGAGCATGTCGAACCAGATCGGCGCGCCTTCCTTGGGCAGGCGCATGTCCACCACCACGCCGTTCTTCGCTTCCTTGGCGCGGTTGGCGGCCTGGGAGAAGCTGCCCGAGTAGCCCACCGCCACGCAGATGTCGCCGTTGGCGATGTCGGCCATGTACTTGGAGGAATGGAAGTAGGTGACGTACGGACGGATCTTCAGCAGCAACGCTTCGGCCTTGGCGTAGTCCTGCGGGTTCTTGCTGTTGGGGTCCAGCCCCAGGTGCTGCAGGGCCAGCGGCAGGATCTCCGACGGCGAGTCGAGCAGGGCGACGCCGCACTGCTTGAGCTTGCCGATGTTCTCTTCCTTGAAGATCAGGTCCCAGCTGTCCACGGGGGCGTTGTCGCCCAGCGCAGCCTTGACCTTGGCGGGGTTGAAGCCGATCAGGATGGTGCCGTACATGTACGGCACGGCGAACTTGTTGCCCGGATCGTTGGCCTCGATCAGCTTCATCAGTTTGGGGTCGAGGTGGTTCCAGTTCGGCAGCCGGCTGCGGTCCAGCGGCTGGAACACCCCGGCCTCGATCTGCTTGGCGAGGAACACGTTGGACGGCACCACCACGTCATAGCCGGAGTTGCCGGTCAGCAGCTTGGCCTCCAGCGCTTCGTTGGTGTCGAAGATGTCGTAGACCAGTTTGGTCTGGGCGTTCTGCGCCTTGAAGTCCTCCAGGGCCTTGGGGGTGATGTAGTCGAACCAGTTGTAGACGCGCAGGGTGCGTTCTTCGGCGTGCGCGGCGCCGGCGAGCAACGCGGCGCACAACGTCGGGGCGATGAGGGTCTTGAGGCTGTTCATTGTTCGAAGCCTTCCAGCACGTTCACCGCGTTGATGCCGATTTCCTCCACGGCGTAACCGCCTTCCATGACGAACAGCGTCGGCTTGCCCAGGGCGGCGATGCGCTTGCCCATGGCCAGGTAGTCCGGGCTGTCGAGCTTGAACTGCGAGATCGGGTCGTCCTTGAACGTGTCCACGCCCAGGGACACGACGACGATGTCGGCGCCGTAGCGCTCGATCTCTTGGCAGGCCTGTTCCAGCGCGTCGCTCCACACGTCCCAGCCTGCGCCGGCCGGCAGCGGGTAGTTGAAGTTGAAGCCTTCGCCGGCGCCTTCGCCGCGCTCGTCTTCATAGCCGAGGAAGAACGGGAACTCCGCCTCCGGGTGGCCATGGATCGAGGTGAACAGCACGTCGCTGCGTTCGTAGAAGATCGACTGGGTGCCGTTGCCGTGGTGGTAGTCCACGTCGAGGATCGCGACTTTCTTGTGGCCCTGATCGAGGAACGCCTGGGCGGCGATGGCGGCGTTGTTGAGGTAGCAGTAGCCGCCCATCAGGTCGCCGGCGGCGTGGTGTCCCGGCGGACGGCACAGGGCGAAGGCGCTGCGGGCGCCGCGCTGGATTTCCGCCTGGGCGGTCAGCGCCACCTGCGCGGCGCTGTAGGCCGCCTGCCAGGTGCCGGCGGTGATCGGCGCGCCGCCGTCGAAGCTGTAGTAGCCGAGCTGGCCGTGCAGGCTGGTCGGCTTCACCTGGCGCAGGGTGCGCGCCGGCCAGGTGTAGGGCAGCAGGTCGCCGTCGGTGTTGAATTCGGTCCAGCGCGCCCAGGCGCCCTTGAAGAAATCGAGGTAGTCGCGGCTGTGGATGCGGGCGATCGGGTCGAGGCCGAAGTCCTTCGGCGCCTGCACCGGGCCCAGGTTCTGGTGCTTGACCCGTTGCAGCACGTGGTCGGCGCGGGACGGCATCTCGAAGCAGGGCTTGAGCTGGCCGTCGATGAGTTCGCAGCGGCCGTGGTGCAGGTGGTGGTCGTCCGAGTAGATCGTCAGCATTTGTTGTTCTCCGCAGGGCTGATTCGGTTGAACACAGTGTTGCGGCCCGAGGCGGATCGGAGAACGGCGGGAGCGGCCAAAAGGGGATCGATGCGGCCAAAAGTGCTGACCTCAATTCGCCCCTCGCTCTTGCCGAGGCGGGGCTCAGCCGTGGGGGCGGAACTGGCTCGGGGCCACGCCGCTCCAGCGCACGAAGGCATGGCGGAAGCTCGCGGTCTCGCTGAAGCCCAGGGTTTCGGCGATGCGGTAGATCGGCATCTGGTCTTCGCACAGCATCTGCTTGGCCCGCTCGAAGCGCAGCTCGTCGAGCAGTTCCTGATAGCTGCAGCCCATGTCCTTGAGGTGCCGGCGCAGGGTGCGCGGCGAGCAGTTCATCTGCTGCGCCAGCCCCTCCAGCCCCGGCGCGCAATTGAGCTGCGCGCCGAGCAACTGGCGGATCCGTCCCAGCCAGGCCTGGCGCCCGGTGAACTCGGTGTTCTGCTTGCGGCAGCGCTCGGCCATGGCCTGGTGGGTGATGGTGTCGGCCAGGGGCAACGGCTGGTCGAGCCAGCGCCGCTCGAACGCGAAGGCGTTGTCCTTGGCGCGAAAGTGCAGCGGGCAGTCGAAGGGCTCGGCGTAGCTGTCGCGGTAGTCCGGGGCGGCGTGCTCGAAGCGCGCGGCGCGCAACGGCAGCGGGTGGCCGAGCAGGTCGTCGCAGATGACTTTCAGCGAGACCAGGCAGAACTCGGCGTTGAACACCGCCATCGCCGGGCTCTCGCGGTAGTCGGCGGCGACGAACCAGACCTGTTCGCCGTCGTCCTCCAGGCTCAGTTCGAACAGGGTGCCCAGCAGCGCCGGATAACGGATCGCCAGGCGCAGGGCGTCACCGAAGGTGGCACAGGTGAGCAGGGCGTAACCGAGTATCCCGTAGCAGGAAACATGCATGCGCCGGCCCAGCTCCAGGCCGATGTCGTGCTTGAGCGCCACGGCGTTGGCGCACACCTGCATCTCCTGGTTGGTGGTGATGCGCGTGTCGGCACGGCTCAGATCCGCCGCGCTGATGCCGCTGCCGGCCAGCAGCGCGTCGCCGGACAACCCTTGGTCCTTGAAGGTGTTGAGGATCAGGGAGACGGCGTTGAGGGTGGTGAGGTGGGAGTGGAGCATGGGATCTTCCAGCCTGGGGATGGCTGGAACGCAGCAAGTTGCATGCCGGACGGGAACTGTAAGGGTGAGTATGGGGGGAGTCATTGTGGCGAGGGAGCTTGCTCCCGCCCGGCTGCGCAGCAGCCGTGACGGTGACGGGGCCGCTATGCGGCCCGGCGGGAGCAAGCTCCCTCGCCACCAGGTTCGGACTGTGTCAGGCGAGTTCGCCGCACAGGTCCAGTTCGACCAGGCGCCGCACGTCGGCGTCGCCCAGCCCCGCGCCCAGCAGCGCGTTCAGCTTGCCGAACGCCGCCTCGCGGGTCATGCCGCCGCCGGACAGGACGCCCACGCCGCGCAAACGGCTGCCGGCCTCGTAGATGTCCAGCTCGACCCCGCCCTCATGGCATTGCGTCACGGCGACGACCACCACGCCCTTGTCCCGCGCCCGGCCGAGGCTGGCGAGGAATTCGGGGTTGTCGCTCGGGCCGGTGCCGCTGCCGTAGCACTCCAGCACCAGGCCCTGGATGCCGCTGGCGGTCAGGCCGTCGACGACCTGTGCCGAGATGCCGGGGAACAGCGGCAGCACCGCGACGTTCGCCAACTGCTTCGGCGCGCTGTAGGTCAGTTGGGCAGGCAGCGAAGCCGCCGGCGTGCCGCCGCCCTGGCGCTCCAGCCGCTTGAACGGGTGACGCCCGAAGCTGCGCACCTTCGCGCAGCGGGTCGGCGCCAGCAGCTCGCCGTGGAAGTACAGGTGCACGCCCGGCGCCAGGCCCTGGCCGAGGGCGGTCAACGCACCGCTGAGGTTTTCCCAGGCATCGCTGTCGGTGACGCCGGCCGGCAGCATCGAGCCGGTGAAGCACACGCGGGCGTGCAGGCCCAGCAGCTGGAAGCTCATGGCGGCGGCGCTGTAGGCCAGGGTGTCGGTGCCGTGCAGGATCAGCACGCTGTCGCAGCCCTGCACATCGACGGCATCGACCACCGCTTCGCGCAGTTGCTGCCAGTAGGCCGGGGTCATGTTGGCGCTGTCGATCAGCGGCGACATTTCGCGAAAGCGCCACTGCGGCACCACCAGCTCAGGCTGGCCGCGCAGGTACTCGCGCATCCGCGCCTCGAAACCGGAGGCCGGGGCCAGGCCGTTGGCGCTGGCCTGCATGCCGATGGTGCCGCCGGTGTACAGCACCATGACGTGCTGGGCGGCAGGGTAGGTCGAAGGGTTCATGGGATTCTCCGAAACGGTGAGGGCCTGTGGGAGCGGGCAAGCCCGCCCTCACATTTAACGCACTGTAACCGACGGGCGCAGAGGATGCGCCCGCCGTTCACCCGTCAGCGTTGCGCTGCGGGCACGCCTTGCGGCTCGGCTTGGGCGGCCGGCGAAGTTTCGGCAGGCCAGGCCTTCAGGTCCAGGTCCAGGTCGGCGAACTTGCGCGAGTCGAACACTGGCTGGTCGACGCCGGCGCGGCGCTGCTCGTCGTAGTCGCGCATCACGCGCAGGCCGACCTTGAACAGCATGGCCAGGGCCACCAGGTTGACGAAGGCCAGGCAGGTCATGGTGATGTCGGCGAAGGCGAACACGGTCGACAGGTCCTGCATCGAACCCCAGACCACCAGCGCCAGCACCAGGCCGCGGAACAGCATCAGCACCAGGCGGTTGCGGCTGAGGAACTGCAGGCTGTTCTCGCCCAGGTAGTAGTTGTAGAGGATGCAGGTGAACACGAACAGCGACAGTGCGACGCTCACGAACAGGCGGCCCCAGTCGCCGACCACGGCGGCCAGCGAGTTCTGGGTCAGGACGATGCCGTCGCCTTCGAAGCCCGGGGTGTAGAAGCCCGACAGCAGGATCAGCAGCGCGGTGCAGGTGCAGATCACGAAGGTGTCGAGGAACACGCTGAAGGCCTGAACCACGCCTTGGGCGCCCGGGTGCTTCACGGCGGCCACGGCAGCCACGTTAGGCGCACTGCCCAGGCCCGCTTCGTTGGCGAACACGCCACGCTTCACGCCCATGACGATGGCGCTGCCGAGCAGGCCGCCGAAGGCCGGGTCGAGGCCGAAGGCGCTCTTGAAGATGGTCTCCAGCATGGCCGGCACGTGTTCGATCTGGGTGCCGATCACGTACAGGGTCACGGCGATGTAGGCCAGGGTCTTGACCGGCACCAGCAGGTCGGACACCGCGGCGATGCGCTTGATGCCGCCGATGAAGGTGATGGCCAGCAGCACCGCCAGGACGATGCCGGTGTGGCGCGGATCGAAGTCGAAGGCGTTCTGCAGCGAGTGGGTCACGGTGTAGGACTGCAGGCCGATGAAGGCGAAGCCGTAGGTGACCAGCAGCAGGATGGAGAACACCACCGCCATGCCTTTGAGTTTCAGGCCGTGCTGGATGTAGTAGGCCGGGCCGCCACGGTACAGGCCGTCGCCGTCCGCGCGCTTGTAGACCTGGGCCAGGGTGCATTCGAAGAAGCTGCTGGACATTCCGACCAGTGCGGTCACCCACATCCAGAACACCGCGCCCGGACCGCCGAGGGTCACGGCGATGCCGACACCGGCGATGTTGCCTGCGCCGACGCGGCCGGCGAGGCTGAGCATCAGGGCCTGGAACGAGCTGAGCTGCCCGGCGTTGCCTTTGAGGCTGTCGCGGAACACCGCGAACATGTGGGTGAAGTGGCGCAGTTGAACGAAACGCGAGCGAATCGTGAAGTAGCTGCCGAGCCCGACAATGAGCAAGATCAGTACTTTGCCTGAGAGGAAGTCGTTGATGACTTCTAGCATGGATTTTTCCTCGCTGTTTTTTGTGTAAGCAAATGCTGGACGGTCTGAAACATCGCGTTACACCGGTGTGCGCGCGGCACAACAGGCGAGGCGAAGGTTTCGTCCCGGTTCCATATCGCGGGTTTGTTATTAGTTCGGGTTTCGCATGGGTTTGGGCCTCGTTACCGACGACCGCTCACGCGAAGAGGGGCGGCACTATACCTATCAGTGCGGCGCCCGTCTGCACGGTTGTGGTGCAAGCGACGGAACGAAGGCTTTGAAACACCCGGCGTTACCGGCGCCGGGCTTGTGTGGAGGTTGCTCTTTTTTTGTGCGAGCAATCCCCAGACATACGGGTCTCAGGATCGAAAAGTTAAAAAAAAGGGCTTGGGGAGCAATCCCCAAGCCCTCAAAAGGTGAGAGGTGTCTAGTCCCTCGACCTGGTGAGCGGTACAGCGAATAACGCGTCGGTTCAGGCTTTGAGCGGAACCAGACGTGGAGCGATCATGTTTTCCGGGCGCAGGATGTCGGCGAGCATGGCGTCGTCGAGCAGGCCTTCTTCGCGCACCAGTTCCAGCACGCCGCGGCCGGTCTCGAGGGCGACGCGGGCGATGCGGGTGGCGTTCTTGTAGCCGATGTACGGGTTCAGGGCGGTGACCAGGCCGATCGAGTGCTCGACCAGTTCACGGCAGCGCGCTTCGTTGGCGGTGATGCCGACGATGCAGTGCTCGCGCAGCATGTCCATGGCGCGTTGCAGCAGGCGGATCGAGTCGAGGATCTTGAAGGCGATCAGCGGCTCCATCACGTTCAGCTGCAGTTGGCCGCCTTCGGCCGCCATGGTCAGCGCCAGGTCGTTGCCGATGACCTGGAAGGCAACCTGGTTCACGGCTTCCGGGATCACCGGGTTGACCTTGCCCGGCATGATCGAGCTGCCTGGCTGACGCGCCGGCAGGTTGATCTCGTTGATGCCGGTGCGCGGGCCGCTGGACAGCAGGCGCAGGTCGTTGCAGATCTTCGACAGCTTGACCGCGGTGCGCTTGAGCATGCCGGAGAACAGCACGAAGGCGCCCGCCCCCGCCCCGCCCTCGGCGGTCAACCTGCTGGGCACCGACGACCAGGGC
>NZ_JBIVHR010000016.1:0-38387 GCF_044749305.1 Pseudomonas sp. NPDC089534
CTTCACCCAGAACCAGAAGATCAACCTCAATGAAGCGTCGTTCTCCGACGTGGGCGGCCTGGTGGGCAACGTGTCCATCGCCAAGGGCGTCACCATCGAGAACGCCATCGGCGGTTCGGGCAACGACCTGCTGATCGGCAACAGTGTGTCCAACGAGCTCAAGGGCGGTGCCGGCAACGACATCCTCTACGGAGCCGGCGGCGCCGACAAGCTGTGGGGCGGCGCAGGTTCGGACATCTTCGTGTTCGGCGCCAGCACCGACTCCAAGCCGGGCGCGGCCGACCAGATCCTGGACTTCACCTCGGGCCTGGACAAGATCGACCTGACCGGCATCACCAAAGGCGCCGGCCTGCACTTCGTCAGCGCCTTCACCGGTGCGGCGGGTGACGCGATCCTGACCACCTCGGGCGGCAACAGCACCTTGCAGGTGGACTTCTCCGGGCACGGCGTGGCGGACTTCCTGGTCAGCACCGTCGGCGTCGCGGCAGTCACCGACATCGCAGCGTGATGTGAAAAGGGAAAGCGGCGCGCGGTGCGCCGCTTTCTTTGCTTGCATCGCCTCGCCCGGTGGGCAAGGCTACACGCCGGAGTGAAATGTCCCATGACCCGTAGCGCTTTTTCCCGCAAGGCAGCGGCCTGGCTATTGCCGGCGCTGATGATGATTTCTGGAGAGACACCCATGGCAAGCAGCCTCAGACTCGAAGATCCCTCGGTGTTCGCCGGGCAATGGCAGGCCACCCTGACCGCCCGCAGCGACGCGCCTGACGCCCAGGCGCTGCAGGACAAGCCGTCGAACACCTGCCTCCTCGAGCTTGAGCCGAACCAGACGCTGGGCAAGGGCGCCGACTGCCTGAGCGCCTGGCTGCAGGACAGCGCCATCGGCTGGTTTCCCGACCCCGACGGGCTGTCGATCACCGGCAAGGAAGGCTCAAGAATCCAGTTCTTCAGCCGACAGCATGACGGGCTTTATCTGAGCACTTTGAAGTCCGGCCTGGTGATTACGCTCGTGCGCGCTGCGCAACAGCCGTGAACATAGCGCCGGAACAAGGTTTCTATATAAGTGGCCTCGTTGCAGTTATAAGCATCGCCTGAATAGCGACATCGTCGATTGCAAATCGTGAAAGTTGTTATTGAAGTGTAAGCGGATACTTGCAGAGTATCTCCCGGGCATTGCGCGGGTTGTTAACTAAAGACTCGCCAAAGAATGGCGGGAACTATTATTCGGGATGAATCAATGAAGATGGCGAAGGCCCCAGCCACCGCTCCGCTATTCAAGGCACTGGGAGACTACAAGGGCATCCTGATCAGCGTCGGCTGCTTTACCGCGCTGATCAACGTGCTGATGCTGGTGCCCTCCATATATATGCTGCAGGTCTACGACCGGGTGCTGTCTTCACAGAACGAAACCACCTTGGCGATGCTGTCGCTGATGGTGGTCGGCTTCTTCGCCTTCATCGGCCTGCTGGAAGTGGTGCGCAGCTTCATCGTGATCCGCATCGGCAGCCAGCTTGAGCGCCGCTTCAACCTGCGGGTCTACCAGGCCGCGTTCGAGCGCAACCTGTTCAAGGGCGAAGGCCATGCCGGGCAGGCGTTGGGCGACCTGACCCACATCCGCCAGTTCGTCACGGGGCCTGCGCTGTTCGCGTTCTTCGACGCGCCGTGGTTCCCGGTCTACCTGTTCGTGATTTACCTGTTCAACGTCTGGCTCGGCGTGCTCGCCACCGCCGGCGCGCTGCTGCTGATTGCCCTGGCGTGCCTGAACGAGTACATGACCAAGAGGCCGCTGGGCGAAGCCTCCGGGTTCTCGCAGAAATCCAGCCAACTGGCCACCAGCCATTTGCACAACGCCGAAACCATCCAGGCCATGGGCATGCTCGGCGCGCTGCGCAAGCGCTGGTTCCAGGTGCATTCGCGTTTTCTCGGCCTGCAGAACCAGGCCAGCGACACCGGCGCGGTCATCAGTTCCCTGAGCAAGACCTTGCGCCTGTGCCTGCAATCGTTGGTGCTGGGGCTCGGCGCCTTGCTGGTGATCAAGGGCGACATGACCGCCGGGATGATGATCGCCGGTTCGATCCTGATGGGCCGGGTGCTGAGCCCGATCGACCAGTTGATCGCCGTGTGGAAGCAGTGGAGCGGGGCGAAGCTGGCGTACCGGCGCCTGGATTCGCTGCTGCAGGCGTTCCCGCCCAGCGACGACAACATGGCGCTGCCGGCGCCCAAGGGCCAGATCAGCTTCGAGCAGGTCAGCGCCGGCCCGCCCGGCCAGCGTGCGCCTACCTTGCACATGGTCAACTTCAGCCTGGCGGCCGGCGAGGTGCTGGGCGTGCTGGGCGCCTCCGGCTCCGGCAAGTCGACCCTGGCGCGGGTGCTGGTCGGCGTCTGGCCGGCCCTGGGCGGCACCGTGCGCCTGGACGGCGCCGATATCCACCGCTGGAACCGCGACCAGCTCGGCCCGTACATCGGCTACCTGCCGCAGGACATCGAGCTGTTCAGCGGCACCATCGCCGAGAACATCGCCCGCTTCAGCGAATCCGATCCGCAGAAAGTCGTCGCCGCCGCCCAGCAGGCCGGCGTGCACGAAATGATCCTGCGCCTGCCGCAAGGCTACGACACCCAACTGGGCGAAGACGGCAGCGGCCTGTCCGGCGGCCAGAAGCAGCGCGTGGCGCTGGCCCGCGCCCTGTACGGCACCCCGAGCCTGGTGGTGCTGGACGAGCCGAACTCCAACCTCGACACCGTCGGCGAGGCGGCGCTGGCCAGCGCCATCGCCCAGCTCAAGGCCCAGGGCACCAGCGTGATCCTGGTCACCCACCGTTCTTCGGTGCTGGCCCAGGCCGACAAGCTGCTGGTGCTCAACGAAGGACGGCTGCAGGCCTTCGGCCCGAGCCAGGATGTGCTCCGGGCGTTGTCCGGCCAGCAGGAACCGCAGCGTGAAAGGACTGCGCAGGCACCGGCCGGGCTCAGCATGAGCCGGCAGTATCAGCCGACGACAAGGAATTCGGGTGTATGAGCAGTACGAGCATGAACGCAACCAACGAAGCGGCACTGGAAAACGACTACACGGCCGAGCGTCCGGAACGCGATGCGAAGTTCTTTGCCCGCATGGGCTGGATTCTGGCGTTGGTCGGCGCCGGCAGCTTCTTCACCTGGGCCGCTTTGGCGCCGCTGGATCAAGGCATTCCGGTGCAGGGCACCGTGGTGGTGTCGGGCAAGCGCAAGGCCGTGCAGTCGATGAGCGCCGGCGTGGTCAGCCGGATCCTGGTGCGTGAGGGCGAAAGCGTGAAGCAGGGCCAGCCGCTGTTCCGCCTCGACCAGACCCAGGTCGCCGCCGACGTGCAGTCGCTGCAGGCCCAGTACCGCATGGCGTGGGCCAGCCTGGCGCGCTGGCAGGCCGAGCGCGACAACCTCAAGCAGGTGACGTTTCCGGCCGAGCTGAGCAACGACCCGGATCCGCGCCTGGCGCTGGTGCTTGAAGGCCAGCGGCAACTGTTCAGCAGCCGCCGCGAGGCCTACGCCCGTGAGCAGGCCGCGCTGCGCGCCAGCATCGAAGGCGCCAGTGCGCAACTGGCCGGCATGCGCCGCGCCCGTTCCGATCTCAACGCCCAGGCCGATTCGCTGCAGCAGCAGTTGAGCAACCTGCAACCGCTGGCGGACAACGGCTACATCCCGCGCAACCGCGTGCTCGAATATCAGCGTCAGCTGTCGCAAGTGCAGCAGCAACTGGCGGAGAACACCGGCGAAAGCGGGCGGGTGGAGCAGGGCATCCTCGAATCGCGCCTGAAACTGCAGCAGCACGGCGAGGAGTACCAGAAAGAGGTGCGCAGCCAGTTGGCCGACGCCCAGCTCAAGAGCGTCACCCTGTCCGAACAGCTGACCTCCGCCGGCTTCGACCTGCAGCACAGCGAGATCCTGGCCACCGCCGACGGCGTGGCGGTCAATCTCGGCGTGCACACCGAAGGCGCCGTGGTGCGTCAGGGCGAGACCCTGCTGGAGATCGTTCCGCAAGGCACCAGCCTGGAAGTGGAAGGGCACCTGCCGATCAACCTGATCGACAAGGTCGGCACCCACTTGCCGGTGGACATCCTGTTCACCGCGTTCAACCAGAGCAAGACCCCGCGGGTGCCGGGCGAGGTCAGCCTGATCTCCGCCGACCAGATGATCGACGAGAAGACCGGGGCGCCGTACTACGTGCTGCGCAGCAGCGTCAGCGACCAGGCCATGGAAAAGCTCAACGGCCTGGTGATCAAGCCCGGCATGCCCGCGGAAATGTTCGTGCGCACCGGTGAGCGCTCACTCCTCAACTACCTGTTCAAACCGCTGCTCGATCGGGCCGGCTCCGCGTTGACCGAAGAATAAGGACGTTCGGCTGTATGAATAAGCTTTCCATGCTGGCGGCAGCGTTCGCGCTGCTCGCGGGCAACAGTGCGGTGGCGGCCATGGGGCCGTTCGAGATCTACGAGCAAGCGTTGCGCAACGACCCGGTGTTCCTCGGTGCGATCAAGGAACGTGACGCGGGCCTCGAAAACCGCGCCATCGGCCGTGCCGGACTGTTGCCGAAACTGGGTTACAACTACAACAAGGGCCACAACAACTCCAAGGCCACTCAGCTCAACAGCCGCGGCAACCAGACCGAGGACCGCAACTACAACAGCTACGGTTCGAGCCTGACCCTGCAGCAGCCGCTGATCGACTATGAAGCCTACGCGGCCTACCGCAAGGGCGTGGCGCAGTCGCTGTTCGCCGACGAGAACTTCCGCGGCAAGAGCCAGGAACTGCTGGTGCGGGTGCTGGACAACTACACAAAAGCCCTGTTCGCCCAGGATCAGATCGACATCGCGCAGGCCAAGAAGAAGGCCTACGAGCAGCAGTTCCAGCAGAACGAGCATCTGTTCAAGTCAGGCGAGGGCACCCGCACCGATATCCTGGAAGCGGAATCGCGCTACGAACTGGCCACCGCCGAAGAGATCGAGGCGCGCGACGAGCAGGACGCGGCGCTGCGCGAGCTCGGCGCACTGACCGGCGTGCCGACCATCGACATCGGCGACCTGGCGCCGCTGGACCAGAATTTCCAGACGTTCACCCTGCAACCGGCCAACTACGACACCTGGCACGAGCTGGCCATCAGCAACAACCCGAACCTGGCCTCGCAGCGCCAGGCCGTGGAAGTGGCGCGCTACGAGGTCGAGCGCAACCGCGCCGGGCACCTGCCCAGGGTCAGCGCCTACGCGACGATGCGCCAGAACGAATCGGAGAGCGGCAACACCTATAACCAGCGCTATGAGACCAACACCATCGGCTTCGAAGTGAGCGTGCCGCTGTACGCCGGCGGCGGGGTTTCGGCCTCGACCCGTCAGGCCAGCCGCAATATGGAGCAGGCCGAGTACGAGCTGGACGGCAAGACCCGCGAAACCGTGATCGAATTGCGCCGCCAGTTCAGCGCCTGCCTGTCCGGCGTGAACAAGCTGCGCGCCTATCAGAAAGCGCTGACCTCGGCCGAAGCGCTGGTGGTGTCGACCAAGCAGAGCATCCTCGGCGGCGAGCGAACCAACCTGGATGCGCTGAACGCCGAGCAACAGCTGTATACCACCCGCCGAGACCTGGCGCAGGCACGCTACGACTACCTGATGGCTTGGACCAAGCTGCACTACTACGCAGGCACCCTGAGCGAGCAGGACCTGGCCCGGGTGGACGAGGCCTTCGGACAAGGCCCCAAGGGCCGCATGAATTGACGAAAGCGGTTGTGGCGAGGGAGCTCGCTCCCGCTGGGCCGCAAAGCGGCCCCTTACCGTACAGCGGGAGCGAGCGCCCTCACCACAGGGGTGGTTAAAGGGATTGCAGCACTAAAACAACAATAGAAAAACGAGTGGTGAACATGGACGTACACTTCAAGCCGGCAGCGGTCGGCACCCTGTTGCTCGCGATTTCTGTGGCCCAGGCCCAGGCGCAGTACCTCGAAACCGGCAAGGCCGGGGATCCGGCCAGCTGGCGCAGCGCCGAATTCCTGCGCGACTGGGGCCTGGGCCGGATGCAGGCCGATCAGGCCTATGCGGCCGGCATCACCGGCCAGGGCGTCAAGATCGGCGCGCTGGACTCAGGCTTCGACGCGCCCCATCCCGAGTTCTCCGCCGACCGCTATCACCCTGTGCTGGCCAACGGCAGCTACCTGGACGGCTCAGCCTACAGCGTCAACGGCACGCTCAACCCCAACAACGACTCCCACGGCACCCACGTGGTCGGCACCATGGGCGCGGCCCGGGACGGCAGCGGCATGCACGGGGTGGCGTACAACGCGCAGATCTACGTCGGCAACACCAACAAGAACGACAGTTTCCTGTTCGGCCCCAACCCCGACCCGCGTTACTTCAAGGCGGTGTACGACGCCCTGGCCGACGCCGGCGTGCGGGCGATCAACAACAGTTGGGGCAGCCAGCCGCCGGACGTCAGCTACCGCACCCTGGCCGACCTGCATGCGGCCTATGCCCAGCACTGGAACCAGGGCACCTGGCTGGATGCCGCCGCCGACGTATCGCGCCGCGGGGTGATCAACGTGTTCAGCGCCGGCAACAGCGGTTATCCGAACGCCAGCGTGCGCTCGGCGCTGCCGTACTTCCAGCCGGACCTGGAAGGCCACTGGCTGGCGGTGTCGGGGCTCGATCAAGGCAACCTGCAGAAGTACAACCAGTGCGGCATCGCCAAATACTGGTGCATCACCACGCCGGGGGCGAAGATCGACAGCACCGTTCCGGGCGGCGGTTACGCCATCAAGTCCGGCACGTCGATGGCCGCCCCCCACGCCACGGGCGCGCTGGCGCTGGTCATGGAGCGTTACCCGTACATGACCAACCGCCAGGCGCTGGAAGTGCTGTTGACCACCGCCACTCAACTCGACGGCTCGGTCACCGAGGCGCCGACCACCCAGGTCGGCTGGGGCGTGGCGAACCTGGCCCGGGCGATGCGCGGGCCCGGCCAGTTGCTCGGTGCGTTCGACGCGAACCTGGCGGCCGGGCAGCGGGACGTGTGGAGCAACGACATCTCCGACAAGGCGCTGATCCAGCGCCAAAGCGAGGACCTCGCCGAACACGCGGCCTGGCAGCAGACCCTGCAGACCCGTGGCTGGCAGAACGGCCTGCCGGCGGGCAGCAGCCAGCAAGACCGCACCGACTACGCCGTCGGCATGCTTCGTGTCGCCGCCGCGGCCGGCCGGGTGTATGAGGGCAGCCTGACCAAGTCCGGCGCCGGGCAACTGGTGCTCAGCGGCAACAACAGCTATCGCGGTGCGACCACGGTCAACGGCGGGCTGCTGACGGTCAACGGGTCGTTGGCGTCGGCGGTCACCGTCAACGACGGCGGCACCCTCGGCGGCTCCGGACGGATCGGCGCGTTGACCGCCAATGGCGGCGGCCGCGTGGCGCCGGGCAATTCCATCGGCACCTTGAACGTCGCCGGTGACGTGGCGTTCGCCCCCGGCTCGACCTATGCGGTGGAGCTGTCGCCGACCGCCAGCGACCGCATCGTCGCCGGCGGCACCGCCACCGTGAGCGGCGCCACCGTCAGCCTGTCGCTGGAAAACAGCCCGACACTGCTCAGCACCGCCGAAACGAAAAGCCTGCTGGGTCGCCAGTACGACATCCTGCAAGCGGCGGGCGGCATCCAGGGGCAGTTCGCGGCGGTGGTGCCGGACTACCTGTTCATCGGCGGCAACCTGGCCTATGCCGGCAACGGCGTGCAGCTCAACGTCGCGCGCAACGCGACCTCCTTCGCCAGCGTCGGGCAAACGCCCAACCAGCGTGCCGTGGCCGGCGCCGCCGAAGCGCTGGGGGCGGGCAACGCGGTCTATGAAAGCCTCCTGCTGTCGGCGACGGCCGCCTCGGCGCAGCAGGCGTTCCAGCAACTGAGCGGGGAAATCTATCCGGCCATGGAGTCGATGCTGATCAACGACAGCCGCCAATTGCGCGATGCCGTCAGCGAGCGGCTGCGCGACCCGCAGGCCGCGCACAGCAACGGTTGGATCAAGGCGCTGGGCGCCTGGGGCACCACCGATTCGGCCCATGACACCGCCGGCTACAGCACCTCGCTCGGCGGTCTGCTGGCGGGTGTCGACGGCGCCGTGGATGAGCAGACCCGCATCGGTCTGGTCACCGGCTACAGCGACAGCTCGTTGAGCATGGGCTCCGGCACGCACGCCTCGGCCAAGGTCGACAGCTACCACCTGGGCGTCTACGCCGGCCGCGAGATCGAGGCCTGGCGCCTGAGCGCCGGGGCGGCCTACAGCTGGCACCGCGCCGATGTGAAGCGCGACCTGCAGTACGACGCCGTCAGCGCCAAGCAAAAGGCCAAGGTCGATGCGGCCACCACCCAGGTGTTCGGCGAGGCCGCGTACCGGCTGGACGTGCAGCCGCTGGCGCTGGAACCGTTCGCCCACCTGGCCTGGGTGCATCTGGACAGCGACGGTTTCACGGAGAAGGGCGATGCCGTCGCGCTCAAGGGCGGCGACGACCGCCGCGACGCGGTGCTCGGCACCCTCGGCGTGCGGGCGGTCAAGGCGTTCAGCCTGCCGGCCGGCCAGGCCCTGGACGTCAGCGGCAAGCTCGGCTGGCAGCACAGCCTCAGCGACATCGAGTCCGAACGGCATCTGCGTTTCGCCAGCGGCACCGCGCCGTACACGGTCGAGAGTTCGCCGCTGGTGCGCGACGCCGCCCTCGTGGGCGTGCAGGCCAGTCTGGCGCTGAGCCGCGATGTGCGGGTGAACCTGGATTACGCCGGCCAGTTGGCCAGCCGCGAGAAAAGCCACGGGGTGGGCCTGAGCCTGAACTGGCAGTTTTGAAGCTGGGGGGGAGTGCGGCCCGCCATTTACGGTGGCTTTGCCGTCAGGCGGGAGCGGGCTCCCTCGCCACAGGTAGTTCCTCGATGCGTTGAGGAAAAAGGATTTTGTGCAACATCACTAAGGAAGGTCGCTGGATGAAAAACAACAACACCCCCGCGCAATCGGGTGGACGCTATCGCCTGAAAACCCTCAACGGCGCGCTGCTCTGCGCGCTGGCCACCTGGGGCAACGCCCAGGCGGCGCCCTACGTGGAGAACGGCCGGGCCGGGGACCCGGCCAGTTGGCGCAGCACCGAATTCCAGGCCGACTGGGGCCTGGGCGCCATCGGCGCCGACCACGCCTACGCGGCCGGGTACACCGGCAAAGGCGTGAAGCTGGGGATCTTCGACCAGCCGGTGTACGCCGCGCACCCGGAGTTCTCCGGCGCGAACAAGGTCGTCACCCTGGTGACCCGCGGCATCCGCGAGTACACCGACCCCTACATTCCGGTCAAGGCAGGCGATGCGTTTGTCTATGACGGCTCGCCTTCGGTGGGCTCCAACGGCAAGCTCGGCGCCCACGGCACCCACGTCGGCGGCATCGCCGCCGGCAGCCGCGACGGCGGGCCGATGCACGGCGTGGCGTTCGGCGCGCAGATCATCAGCGCCGACAACGGCGACCCGGGCCCTGAGGACGGCATCGTGCGCGGCAACGACGGCGCCGTGTACAAGGCCGGCTGGGACGCCCTGATCGCCAGCGGCGCGCGGATCATCAACAACAGCTGGGGGATCGGCATCACCGACCGCTTCGACCTCGGCGGCCGCGACCCGGCGTATCCGCACTTCACCGTCAACGACGCGCAACTGCAGTTCAACGAGATCCGCCAACTGATGGGCACCAAGCCCGGCGGCGCCTACGACGGCGCCATCGCGGCGGCGCGCAGCGGGATCGTGACGATCTTCGCCGCCGGCAACGACTACAACCTGAACAACCCGGACGCCATCGCCGGCCTGGGCTACTTCGTGCCGGACATCGCGCCCAACTGGATGACGGTGGCGGCGTTGCAGAAGAACCCGGACCTGAGCAGCCAGGTTCCGTACACCCTCAGCACCTTTTCCTCGCGCTGCGGCTACACCGCGAGCTTCTGCGTGTCGGCACCGGGCACCCGGATCTACAGCGCGATCATCGGCGGCACCAACGCCGAGGACCTGACCACCGGCTACGCCAACTACAACGGCACGTCGATGGCCGCGCCCCATGCCGCCGGCTCCGTGGCGGTGCTGATGGAGCGCTTCCCGTACATGACCGGCGCCGAAGTCGCCAGCGTGCTGCGCACCACCGCGACCGACCTGGGCGCGCCGGGCATCGACGCCCTGTACGGCTGGGGCATGATCAACCTGCGCAAGGCCATCGACGGTCCGTCGATGTTCGTCACCGCCCAGGACATCCCGGCGGAGTTCCGCATCGACGGCGCCTACGGCAACGGCCAGTTCGTCGCCGACCTGCCGGGCATCGGCGCGGTCATCGATGCCGGCAAGCCGACCCAGCGGGTCTGCACCGACATCACCTGCGGGCTCGATGTGTGGCGCAACGACATTTCCGGCCATGGCGGCCTGACCAAGCAAGGCCTCGGCACCCTGGTGCTGACCGGCGCCAACACCTACGCAGGCCCCACCCTGGTCAACCAGGGCCGGCTGGCGATCAACGGCTCGCTGGCCTCGGCGGTCACCGTCAACGACAGCGGCATCCTGGGCGGCAACGGCCGGATCGGCGCCCTGAGCGTGAGGAGCGGCGGCACCGTGGCGCCGGGCAACTCCATCGGCACCTTGAACGTGGCCGGCGACGTGACCTTCGAGCCGGGCTCGACCTATGCGGTGGAGCTGTCGCCGACCAGCAGCGACCAGATCGTCGCCAGCGGCAAGGCGATCATCGACGGCGCCACGGTCAGCCTGTCCCTGGAGAACAGCCCGACGCTGCTCACCACCGCCCAGGTCAAATCCCTGCTCGGCACCCAGTACAACATCCTGCAGGCGGCCGGCGGCATCGAAGGGCGCTTCGGCCAGGTGTTGCCGAACTATGCGTTCCTCGGCGGGATCCTCGACTACTCGGCCGGCGGGATCGGGCTGACGGTCGCACGCAACGGCGCATCGTTCGCCAGCGTCGGCGCAACCCCGAACCAGCGCGCCGTCGGCGCCGCCGCCGAAGCCCTCGGTGCGGGCAATGCCCTGTATGAAACCCTGCTGCTGTCGGCCACCCCGGCGGATGCGCAACAGGCCTTCCAGCAACTGACCGGCGAGATCCACCCGGCCATCGGCACGCTGCTGATCAACGACAGCCGCCACCTGCGCGATGCGGTGGGCGAGCGTCTGCGCGAACGCGACATGTTCGATGCCGGCGCCCCCACCGACGACCGCAGCAACGCCTGGTTCAAGGTGCTCGGCGCCTGGGGCAAGAGCGACGGCGGGCATGACTACGCCGACTCCACCAGCTCCATCGGCGGGCTGCTGCTCGGTGTGGACGGCCTGATCGCTGAAAATACCCGTCTGGGATTCGTTACCGGTTATAGCGACAGCTCGCTGAGCATGGGCGAGGGCACGCACTCGTCGGCCAAGGTCGACAGCTACCACCTGGGCGCCTACCTGGGGCATCAGATGGACGCCTGGCGCCTGACCGTGGGCGGCGCGTACGGTTGGCACCGCATCGACGTCAAGCGTGACCTGGCGTTCGGCGACGTCAGCGGCAAGCAGAAGGTCAAGCGCGACGCCACCACCGCGCAGCTGTTCACCGAGGCCGCCTACGACCTGGGCCTGAAACCGATGAACCTGGAGCCGTTCGCCAACCTGGCCTACGTGCACCTGAACAGCGACAGCTTCACCGAAAAGGGTGACGCGTCGGCGCTCAAGGGCGGCGAAGACAACCGCGACGCGGTGCTCTCGACCCTCGGTGTGCGGGCCAAGCGCACGTTCGCGCTGACGGACAAGCAACAACTGGAACTGGGCGCGAGCCTGGGCTGGCAGCACAACCTGAGCAGCGTGGATTCGAAGGAGCATCTCGCCTTCGCCAACGGCAACAGCGCGTTCACCGTGCAGAGCGTGTCGATGGACCGCGATGCCGCCGTGGTCGGCGTGCGCGCCGGCCTGGCCGTGGGCAGCGCCGCCCGTGTGAGCCTGGATTACAACGGACTGATCGGCGAGCGGGAAAAGGACCACGGCGTGGGCCTGACCCTCGACTGGGCATTCTGAGACGAAGTTTTTTTGATGGAAGAGAGAGTGCGACATGGGAGTGTTTGACTATAAGAATGCCGACGGCAAAGCGTTGTACAGCGATGCCATCGCATTGACGCTGTATGCCTACACGCCGACCGGCAAGCCGTTGCCGGCCACCGGCTGGGCGCCGATCACGGCCAAGGCGTTGGGTTATCAGGGCAAGGTCGGCGCGCAGGGCACGTTCTTCGGCGAGAAGGACGGGTTCACCAGCGCCGAAGCCGAAGTGCTGGGCAAATACGACGCGGCAGGCAAGCTGGTCGGCATCGGCGTGGCCTTCCGGGGCACCGGCGGGCTGGGCTACAGCGACACCTTCGGCGACATGAAGAACAACCTGCTGGCGGCGATCGGCCCGGTGGACTACGCGACCAACTACGCGAAGAACGCCTTCGACAACCTGCTCAAGGCCGTGGCGGCGTTCGCCGCCGCCAACGGCATCGCCGCCAAGGACGTGCTGTTCAGCGGCCACAGCCTGGGCGGGTTGGGCGTCAACAGCGTGGCCGAACTGAGCGCAAGCAACTGGGGCGGGTTCTTCAAGGACGCGAACTACATTTCGTTCGCCTCGCCGACCCAGAGCAGCACCGGCAACAACGTGCTGAACATCGGCTTCGAGAACGATCCGGTGTTCCGGGTGCTGGACGGCACCACGTTCAGCAGCGCCTCGCTGGGCAAGCACGACGCGCCGCACGACTCGACCACCGACAACATCGTCAACTTCAACGACCAGTACGCGTCCACCGCGCAGAACCTGGTGCCGTTCAGCATCCTCAATCCGCTGAACTGGTCGGCCCATGGCTCGCTGGGCTACGCCGACGGCCTGAACCGCGTGATCGGCTCATCGTTCTACAACCTCACCGGCAAGGACTCGACCATCATCGTCTCCAACCTGGAAGAGGCCTCCCGGGGCAAGACCTGGGTGGAGGACTTGGGCCGCAGCGGCGAGCCGCACACCGGCAGCACGTTCATCATCGGCACCGACAGCAACGACTGGCTCAAGGGCGGGGCGGGCAACGACTTCCTCGAAGGCCGCGCCGGCGACGACCGGTTCCGTGACGACGGCGGCTTCAACATCCTGCTCGGCGGCCAGGGCCACAACACCTTCGAGCTGCAGAAGCCGCTGCAGAACTTCAGCTTCGCCAACGACGGCGACGGCACGCTGTATGTGCGCGACGCCTACGGCGGCATCAGCCTGACCCGCGACATCGGCGCGCTGGTGAGCAAGGAGTCGGGCTCTTGGTGGGGCAGTAAGGAAATCACCTGGACCGTCACCGCCAAAGGCCTGAGCAACGGCAGCGAGCTGACCCAGTACAACCACTCGCTCAGCGGCGACGGCTACGGCAATGCGCTGCACGCCACCGCCGACGGCGACTGGCTGTTCGGCCTGGGCGGCGATGACCGGCTGATCAGCGACAAGGGCCATGTGACCTTCGTCGGCGGCGCCGGCAACGACGTGATGACGGCGACGGGGGGCAACAACACCTTCCTGTTCAGCGGCGCGTTCGGCTTCGACACGGTCAACGGCTACCAGGGCGGCGACAAACTGGTGTTCATGGGCGTTCAGGGCGCGGGGCAGGGCTACGACTACAAGCAACATGCGTCGCAGTCCGGAGGCGATACCGTGCTGAAGATTGGCGACTATGCCGTGACTCTTGTTGGGGTTGGAGTCGGTAATCTGTCGGATTCGAGCTTCGTGTTCGCGTAAGAGGCCTGTGGGGGCGGGCATGCCCGCTCCCGCACCGAGCAGGACTCTGTGGGAGCCAGCCTGCTGGCGGACGGCCGCAAAGCCGTCGCATTTCCCGCATGAGAGCAGTGCAAAACGTAGTGAAATGCTCCGGGGCGTCCCCGTGGGGCGCCTTGGTTGTGGGCTATCTCTGACAATTCCAAAAAAAGAGAGGCAACAGCAATGGGTGTGTATGACTACAAGAACTTCAGTACGGCGGAATCCAAGGCGCTGTTCAGCGATGCCATGGCCATTACGCTGTACTCCTACCATAACCTCGACAACGGCTTCGCCGTGGGTTACCAGCAGAACGGCTTCGGCATCGGCCTGCCGCTGACGCTGATCAAGGCGCTGGTCGGCGGCACCGATTCGCAAGGGGTGATTCCCGGCATCCCCTGGAACCCGGATTCGGAAAAGGCCGCGCTGGACGCGGTGAAGAAGGCCGGCTGGACACCCATCACCGCCTCGCAGTTGGGCTACGACGGCAAGACCGACGCCCGGGGAACCTTCTTCGGCGAAAAGGCCGGCTACACCAGCGCCCAGGTGGAGATCCTCGGCAAATACGACGCCCAAGGCCACCTCACGGAAATCGGCATCGCCTTTCGCGGCACCAGCGGCCCCCGTGAAATCCTCCTGCGCGACTCCATCGGCGATGTGATCAACGACCTGATGGCGGCGTTCGGGCCCAAGGACTACGCGAAGAACTACGTCGGCAATGCGTTCAACGATCTGCTCGCCGATGTGGTGGCATTCGCCAAGGCCAACGGCCTGACCGGCAAGGACGTGCTGGTCAGCGGCCACAGCCTGGGCGGGCTGGCGGTCAACAGCCTGGCGGACCTGAGCGGCGACAAGTGGGGCGGGTTCTTCAAGGACTCCAACTACATCGCCTACGCCTCGCCGACCCAGAGCAGCACCGACAAGGTGCTCAACATCGGCTACGAGAACGACCCGGTGTTCCGCGCGCTGGACGGATCGTCCTTCACCGGCGCCACCCTGGGCGTGCACGATGCGCCGAAGGAATCGACCACCGACAACATCGTCAGCTTCAACGACCACTACGCCTCCACCGCGTGGAACCTGCTGCCGTACTCGATCGCCAACATCCCGACCTGGATCTCGCACCTGCCCACCGCCTACGGCGACGGCATGAACCGGATCATGGAGTCGAAGTTCTATGACCTGACCAGCAAGGACTCGACGATCATCGTCGCCAACCTGTCGGATCCGGCGCGGGCCAACACCTGGGTGCAGGATCTGAACCGCAACGCCGAAACCCACAAGGGCAGCACCTTCATCATCGGCAGCGACGGCAATGACCTGATCCAGGGCGGCAGCGGCAACGACTACCTGGAAGGCCGCGCCGGCAACGACACCTTCCGCGACGGCGGCGGCTACAACATCCTGCTCGGCGGCGCGGGCAACAACACCCTCGACCTGCAGCAGTCGGTGAGCAAGTTCACCTTCGCCAACGACGGCGCCGGCAACCTGTACGTGCGCGACGCCAACGGCGGCATCAGCATCACCCGCGACATCGGCAGCATCGTCACCAAGGAGCCGGGGTTCCTCTGGGGCCTGTTCAAGGACGACGTGACCCACACGGTGACCGCCGACGGCCTGAAGGTGGGCGGCAACGTCACGCAATACGCGTCGAGCGTGAAGGGCGGCGCCGGCGCCGATACGCTCAAGGCGGGCGCCGGCGGCAGTTGGCTGTTCGGCCAGGACGGCAACGACCACCTGATCGGCGGGGCGGGCAACGACGTGTTCGTCGGCGGCGCCGGCAACGACCTGATGGAGTCGGGGGGCGGGGCGGATACGTTCCTGTTCAACGGCGCATTCGGGCAGGACCGGGTGGTGGGCTTCACGGGCAACGACAAGCTGGTGTTCCTCGGCGTCCAGGGCGTGCTGCCCAACGAGGACTTCCGCGCCCATGCCACCGCCGTGGGGCAGGACACGGTGCTGAAGTTCGGCGGGGATACGGTGACGCTGGTGGGGGTGTCGCTGAACAGCCTCAGCGCTGACGGCATCGTCATCGCCTGACCGCCGGAAACCCTGTGGCGAGGGAGCTCGCTCCCGCTGGGGCGCGCAGCGGCCCCTCTTGATAGGGACTGCTTTGCAGTCCAGCGGGAGCAAGCTCCCTCGCCACAGGCGTCATCACTGACACATCGAAAGTGACCTGCTGGCCATTTCCTGACTCAAACCCCTGCACCAACAGGAACGCGGCACTAAATCCTGCGCACGCGCAGTCGTCATTTAGAAGCCGCCATCGAGTACAGGAGATTCAAACGTGAAACGTTTCAAGGGGTATGTCGCAGTTGCGGGCATGGCGCTGGTGACGGCCCAGGCCTGGGCCGATCTGCCTCACAGCTCGATTCTGAGCCGTTACGGGGTCAGCACCGACGAGTTGCCGGCACCGGCCAAGACCGAGCCCGCCAAACCCGTCGAAGAGAAAAGCCGCTTTCAGCTCCAGCCGGAGCAACCGTTCGTGACCGTGCGCCTGGGCGACGGCAAGCCGCCTCAAGAGACCACCGGCAACCTCAGCATCGACAGCATGGCCCGTCAGGACCTTGAGCGCTGCCAGCGCATGCAGGCCGAAGTGGCCCGGCGCGGCGGGCAATACAGGCCTTGCGACGGCAGTCTGCCGGGGACGATGCCCCTGCCGCAGTAAGCGATGTCCGGGAGCTGCCGCGACGGCAGCTCCACCCGGGCCGGTCAGTCCTGCTTGCGCACCGTGGCCACTTCATCGCCGCGCACCTTGATTTTGGCGCCGGAGATGTCCTCGAACTCATAGAAGCCGTCCTTGGTCTTGGTCTCCGGCATGTCCTTGGTCAGGTACTGGGTGCCGTTCTGCAGCGTCACCACCGTCGGGGTCGAACAGCCGGCCAGCGCCAGCAGTGCCGCGACCATCACCGATGCGCCCAGCCGATTGATTTTGATGCCCATCTTTCACGTCCTCGCTTGATTCATTCAAACCGCTGTCGGTCTTCTAACGCGGTTGGTGCCGTCGAGCCCGGAAAAGTTCGATGGACGGGCGAAAAAATCCCGTCGGCGTCCGCCATTGATCCTTTTCCGTTTGCGCCGGGTGCGCCCAAACTGGTATCTGTACGCATAACCAGTATCCGCCATCGACGGCCCCGACCTCACCGTGACTGCCAATCCCCTCGACGATCCGTTCTATTACCTTAACAACTTTCGGCAAGTGCTTGATTGGCTTGAGCTTCGTTATGCCGACGTGATGGACGACACGGAACACGCGTTCATCAGCGGCTTCAAGGCGCTGCCGCAGGCGTCCCAAGGCCTGCTGGTGCGGCTGGTGATGCGCAAGGGCGTGCATTTCCGGGCCGGCAAGCTCGCCTATGCGGAGATCGGCGACATCGGCGAGGCGGCGCAAACGCTGCTGGAGCGGGGCTGGCTCGACGAACGCGCGCCCCTGTCGATGGCCGAGCTGTTCGACGTGCTGCTCAAGGATGAAATCCTGCACGCCTTCAGCCCCTTCATCGATCAACCGAAGGGCAAGAAAGCCGACTGGCTGGCGGCGCTGCACGAGCGTTTACCCGAAACCCGTCCTTTGCGCGACTGGTGTCCCGAGCTGGACGAACGCCTGTTCAGCCTCACCGTGATGGCCCTGTGCGACCGCCTGCGCCTGATGTTCTTCGGCAACCTGTATCAGGACTGGTCAGAGTTCGTGCTCGCCGACCTCGGCATCTACACCTACGAAAAGGTCGAGCTCAGCGCCGATTCCCGGGGCCTGCGCAGCCGGGCCGACGTCGATGCCTGCCTGTTCCTGCATGACTGCCAGCAGCGTTTCGAGACCGGCGAGCCTTGGGAATCCATCGTCGGACAGCTTGCCGACACGGCGTTCGACAACCCGTGGCTGCAACGCCGGCGCGCCAAGCTGCTGTTCCAGATCGCCCAGCATTGCGAACGCCTCGGGGAGTTTGCCCAGGCCTTGGGCATCTACCGCGACAGCGGGTATCCCGGTGCGCGGCTGCGGACAGTGCGGGTGCTGGAGCGCTGCGGCGAACATGGCCTGGCGCTGGAACTGGGCACGCTCGCCGAACAGTCACCGGAAAGCGCCGCCGAAGCGCAGGGGCTGCAACGGATGCTGCCGAGGCTGCGGCGCAAGCTGGGCGGCCCGCCGGTCAAGCGGGGGACGGCCAGGCCCGTCGAGCGCCTCGACCTGCACCTGCCGCGCCTCGACCCGACGCTGTCGGTCGAGCAGTGCGTCCAGCTGCACCTGCACGAAGACGAGGGCCCGGTGCACTACGTGGAAAACAGCCTGGTCAACTCGCTGTTCGGCCTGCTGTGCTGGCCGGCGATCTTCGCGCCGTTGCCGGGAGCGTTCTTCCACCCGTTCCAGCGCGGCCCGGCGGACCTGCACCATGAGGATTTCCAGCCCCGCCGCGCCGAGCTGTTCCAGGCCTGCCTGGCCGAACTCGACGACGGGCGCTACATCGAAACGATCCGCGCGCGCTTCGTCGCCAAGTGGGGCATCCAGTCGCCGTTCGTGTTCTGGGGCGCAATGACCGAAGAGCTGCTGGAGCAGGCGCTGGCCTGCCTGCCCGCCGAACACCTGCGGCACTGGTTCGACCGCCTGCTGCTGGACATCAAGGCCAACCGCGCCGGCATGCCCGACCTGATCCAGTTCTGGCCACGGCAAAAGGCCTACCGGATGATCGAAGTCAAAGGCCCCGGCGACCGCTTGCAGGACAACCAGCTGCGCTGGCTGGAGTTCTGCGACCGGCACCGGATGCCGGTGGCGGTCTGCTACGTGCAGTGGCAGGAGCCGGGCGCGTGAGCTACAGCATCGCGGTGCGGGCGCTGTGCGAGTTCACCGCCAAGTGCGGCGACCTCGACCTGCGCTTCACGCCGTCGCCGACCGCACAGGAAGGCATTGCCGGCCACCGCACCGTCGCGTCCCGCCGCAGCGACGACTATCAAAGCGAAGTGTCGCTGGAAGGCGAGTTTCGCCACCTGAAGGTCAAGGGCCGGGCGGACGGCTACGATCCGGCGCAGAACCGCCTGGAGGAGGTCAAGACCTTCCGGGGCGACCTGGCCAAGCAGCCGCCCAACCATCGCCTGCTGCATTGGGCCCAGGCCAAGGTCTACGGCTGGCTCATGTGCCGCAAGCTCGGGCTCGCGCAGATCAACCTCGCGCTGGTGTACTTCGACATCGTCAGCGAAAGGGAAACCTGCCTGGTCGAGCCGTTCAGCGCCGACGACCTGCAGCGGTTCTTCGAGGCGCAGTGCGGCCTGTTCCTGCGCTGGGCCGAACAGGAACTGGCCCACCGCGAGGCCCGCAACCTCGCAGCCCAGCGGCTGAGCTTTCCCCACGCCGACTTCCGGCCGGGCCAGCGGCACCTGGCCGAGTCGGTGTTCAAGGCCGTCAGCACCGGCCGCTGCCTGATGGCCCAGGCGCCCACCGGCATCGGCAAGACCCTCGGCACCCTGTTTCCGATGCTCAAGGCGCTGGCGCCGCAGCAGTTGGACAAGGTCTTTTTCCTCACCGCCAAGACCCCGGGACGGCAACTGGCGCTGGACGCGGCGCAGGTGCTGATCGAGCGCAGCCAGGCCCTGCCGTTGCGGGTGCTGGAAATGGTCGCGCGGGACAAGGCCTGCGAGCATCCGGACAAGGCCTGCCATGGCGAGTCCTGCCCGTTGGCCCAGGGGTTCTACGACCGTCTGCCGGCGGCGCGGCAAGCGGCCAGCCGATTGAGCCTGCTGGATCAGGCGGCGCTCCGCGAGGTCGCCCGGCAGCACACGGTCTGCCCTTACTACCTGAGCCAGGAAATGGCCCGCTGGGCTGACGTGGTCGTCGCGGACTACAACTACTACTTCGATTTCAGCGCGCTGCTGTTCGGTCTGGCCCAGCTCAACCAGTGGAAAGTCGCGGTGCTGGTGGACGAGGCGCACAACCTGGTCGAGCGCGGACGGCAGATGTACAGCGCAAGCCTCGATCAGGCCAGCCTCGACAGCGTGCGCAAGACCGCCCCGCAAGCGCTGAAAAAAGCGTTGCAGCGGGTCGGCCGCGAATGGAACGCTCTGCACAGCGTCCAGACGGCGCCGTACCAGGCCTACGACAAAGTGGGGGAAAAGCTGCTCCAGGCCATTTCGCTGTGCTGCGCGGGCATCGGCGATTACCTCAACGATCACCCGCAGGGGCTCGACCGCGGCCTGCAGGACTTCTACTTCGAGATGCTCCAGTTCGGCCGGGTGGCGGAGCTGTTCGACGCGCATTACCTGTTCGACATCAGCAAACGCGACCTCGACCGCAAGCGCCCGCGCTCGCAGCTGTGCCTGCGCAACGTGGTGCCTGCGGCCTTCATCGGCCCGCGCCTCTGCGCTGCCCGCGGCGCCGTGCTGTTTTCCGCGACGCTCGCCCCGCGCCGGTTCTACGCCGATCTGCTCGGCACCCCGGCCGACACGGTGTCGATCGACGTCGAATCGCCGTTCTGCGCCGAACAGTTGCAGGTGCGGATCGAGAGCCGGATTTCCACGCGGTTCAACCACCGCCAAGCGTCCTTGGCGCCGATCACCGAACTGATCGCCCGCCAGTTCGGCGAGCGTCCGGGCAACTACCTGGCGTTCTTCAGCAGCTTCGACTACCTGCAACAGGTGGCGCAGCTGCTGGCCGAGCGGCACCCGCACATCCCGCAATGGCAGCAGTCGCGGGGCATGGCCGAAGACCGGCGCCAGGCGTTTCTCGACCGCTTCACGGCCCAGGGGCAGGGCATCGGTTTCGCCGTGCTGGGGGGCGCGTTCGGTGAAGGCATCGACCTGCCGGGCGCTCGCCTGATCGGCGCGTTCATCGCCACCCTGGGGCTGCCGCAGCTCAACCCGGTGAACGAGCAGATGAAGCGGCGCATGGCGGCGGTGTTCGGCGCCGGCCATGACTACGTCTACCTGTTTCCCGGTGTGCAGAAGGTGGTGCAGGCCGCCGGGCGGGTGATCCGCACCCAAGAGGACCGCGGCGTGGTGACGCTGATCGACGACCGGTTCGCCGAAGCCCGGGTCCGGCAATTGCTGCCGCAGTGGTGGGCGCTCGACGCCTCTGAGGACGCGCCTGCAAAAGCCCTTGAACCTGTAGGTCGTTGACCCTCTCATCTGTGTGCTATGGAGCAGGGTGTGTAGGAGTTATCATCAATAAAATCAAAGAGATACCCAGTAAAGCTTTTGGCTTTGAAAATGTCGCAGACATCAGGCCTTATCGGTGCCGTCACCCACGACAGAACCTTGATAAGGAAATCAATGCCATGTCCGAACTTGCGACCTATGGTTCGAGGCAGCCTTCACCGGCCGGTATTCCATGATCGTGGAGTGCGCCTTCGACGACATCGACTTTGCGAAGCTGCCGGCCTTCGCCGCGGCCGCTGGCTACCGGATCGAAGCGCACATCGTCGCCTGCAGCCTGCCGTTCGCGTTCATCTCAGGGGTCAGGCGGGCATTCAGGAGCCTTGAGAAACAGGAGCTGGAGCGGTTTGTGCGGCCGTCGGGCCTGCGTTCGAGCCTGGGCAATTCCCACGCGGTGCTCTTTGCCCTGGAAAGCGCGGCCAAAACGGTCGACGGGTCGCAGATCCACCTGTACGAACGGGGCCTGGGCGCCCTCAATGACCGTGTGCTGCGCCGGCAAAGCACCTACCGCCTGGATGAGTCCAAACAACTCACGGAGACCGCCATGCTCGAACCCTACCGCTACAGAGACTACGAGCAGATCAGCGGCAATACGGTCAACACGCCGGCCGAACGCGACGAAATGATCAGGGAATGCCACCTGGCCCTGAGCAAGACGGCCGGGCATGCGGACCTGGTTCCGACGTTCGTCTACAACGCACTTCACGCCCGAATCGTGAAGCACGTCTACCGCTGACCGCATTCGGGGGCGTCGAACCGCACGGGCCGCTACTCAATCGCGCGGTTTGACGCATACTCCTGAGAGTCACGACGGGTGTGTGAGCCGATGAGCGAAAATTTCAGCAAGAATTCGATCAGTGAGGAAACGCGTTTTCGCCTGTTGATCGATGCGGTGGTCGACTACGCGATCTACATGATCGACCCCCACGGCATCATCACCAGCTGGAACTCCGGCGCCAAGCGCTTCAAGGGGTACGAGAAGGCGGAGATCCTCGGTGAGCACTTCTCGCGGTTCTACACCGAGCGCGACCGCGCTGCCGGGTTGCCGCAGCGCGCGCTCGACACCGCCATCCGCGAGGGGCGGTTCGAGGGCGAAGGCTGGCGTGTGCGCAAGGACGGCACGCAGTTCTGGTGCCATGTGGTGATCGATCCGATCTTCAGCCCCGGCGGGCAGTTGCTCGGTTTCGCCAAGATCACCCGCGACCTGACGGATCGCAAGAAGGCCCAGGAGGCCCTGGAGAAAACCCGCGAAGCGCTGTTCCAGGCGCAGAAGATGCAAGCCATCGGCCAGCTGACCGGCGGCATCGCCCACGACTTCAACAACCTGCTGACGGTGATCCTCGGCAACCTGGAGATCGTGCGCAAACGGGTGGGGGATGACCCGAAGGTCAGCCGCCTGCTGGAGAACGCCACCGAGGGCGTGTTGCGCGGCGTATCCCTGACCCAACGCATGCTGGCGTTCGCCCGTCGTCAGGAGCTCAAGACTGAGCCGGTGGACGTGGCCGCGCTGATCCAGGGCATCACCGGCCTGTTGCGCAGCTCCCTGGGGCCGGGCATCCGGATCGAGACCCGCTTTGCGCAGGGGCTCGATCCGGTGATGGCCGATGTCAACCAGTTGGAACTGGCGGTGCTGAACCTGGCCACCAACGCCCGCGATGCGATGCCGGAAGGCGGCAGCGTGATCATCAGCACACGGCCGGAGGTCGTGCTGGAGCATGCGCAAGCCCCGGTGGTGGCCGGGCGGTATGTGTGCCTGAGTTTCGCCGACAGCGGCGAAGGCATGGACGATGCGACGCTGGCGTCGGCCAAGGATCCGTTCTTCACCACCAAAGGGCTCGGCAAAGGGACGGGGCTGGGGTTGTCGATGGTGCACGGGCTCGTCGAGCAACTGGGCGGGCGGTTCGTGCTCAAGAGCGAAAAGGGGCAGGGCACCACCGCCGAGCTCTGGTTGCCGGTGGCCGATGACGCAGTGGCCGGCAAGCCGCCAGCCTGCGCTGAGGATTCGCCGGCGCTCACGCGGCTGCGCGTGTTGGTGGTGGACGACGACAGTCTGGTGCTCACCAGCACGACGCTGCTGCTGGAGGACCTGGGCCACCGGGTGATCGGCGTGACGTCCGGGGCGCAGGCGCTGGCGCTGTTCGATCAGGGGGAAGTCATCGACCTGATGATCACCGACATGGCCATGCCGACCATGACCGGCGCGCAACTGGCCCATGCGGTGCGGGTGCTCAAGCCCGACCTGCCGATCGTCCTCGCCACCGGCTATGCCGAGCGCCTGGAGGGGTTTGCGGCGCAATTGCCGCGGCTGTCGAAACCCTTCACCCAGGTCAACCTGCTGGAGATCATCGCCCGGTCGATGAAGTAAGGCGCATGCGCCGCCCATGGCGGGTCAGCAGCATTGCACTCGGCAGCGGGCAGGGCTGTAAGCCTCGTGCGCCGGTTCAGCTTTTCTCGACGGCAAACGCCCCGTCAGGGACGGGGCGCCGTTTCGTCAAGGCTGCGCGGGCTTACAGGCCCAGTTCCGAGAGGCCCGGATGGTCATCCGGACGCCGGCCCAACGGCCAGTGGAACTTGCGTTCGCTTTCCTTGATCGGCATGTCGTTGATGCAGGCGTAGCGGTTGAACATCAGGCCGTTCTCATCGAACTCCCAGTTTTCGTTGCCGTAGGAGCGGAACCAGTTGCCCGAGTCGTCGTGCCATTCGTAGGCGTAGCGCACGGCGATGCGGGTGTCGGAATACGCCCAGAGCTCCTTGATCAGGCGGTAATCCAGTTCCTTGGCCCATTTGCGGGTCAGGAAAGCCTTGGCTTCGGCGCGGTTGTGGGCGAACTCGGCGCGGTTGCGCCATTGCGTGTCCAGGGTGTAGGCCAGCGACACGCGTTCCGGGTCGCGGGAATTCCAGCCATCTTCGGCCAGACGGACTTTCTCGATGGCCGATTCACGGTTGAATGGCGGCAGTGGCGGACGAACTTCGGCTGCAGTAGACATAAGTGTCTCCCGATCAATTAACAGTTAAACAACTTGTCGGCTTGTTTCGGTGTTACAGGTCCAATAACTTCCGCGCCATGCATTGCGCATTATCGGCGGCACTGTGATCACCCATCACAAGCGCTACGGTAATGGCGCCGTCGATCAGGATCAGCAACTGCCTGGCCAGACGTTGCGGATCCTCGGTGCCATGTTCGGTGCACAGCTCGCACAGGTAGTCGAGCAGTTTCTGTTTGTGGTCCTTGGCGACCTGGCGCACCGGATCCTCGGGATCGCCGGTCTCGCCGCTGGTGTTGATGAAGGCGCAGCCCCGGAAACCTTCGGAGGCGAACCAGCCCTTGAGCACGGTGAACAGATTGAGCAGGCGGTCGGCCGGGGTCTCGGCCTGGTCCACCGCGCTTCTGTACCAGTGCATCCAGCGCACGTCGCGGCGCTGCAGGGCGGCGACGGTGAGCTCCTCCTTGTTGGCGAAGTAGCGGTAGATGCTCTTTCTGGAGACACCGGCGGTCTTCACCAGAAGATCCATGCCGGTGGCGGCGATGCCACTTTTGTAGATCAACTTTTCGGTGACATCCAGGATGATGTCGCGGGTCGTGTCGTTGCTATTGAGTTCGTTCATGCGGCGTACAGTAGAACGATCGTTCTCCTTGGTCAAGAAGATATTTTGTGAATCTTCTCGATCGTTTTGGCGGATCGTCCCGGGCACAGGGGTGAGGTTCTTGTTCTGTGGCGCTTTCATTGACGCCATCGCCAGCAGGCTGGCTCCCACAGGAGGTCTTCGCTGAGCGCATCATTTGCTGCGAAGCGGTCTTTACAGACACTCACAAGACCCGGCCGAACCGATGGTGTAAGCTCTCGGGTTCTTCGGATTCGACCCATAGCGAGCCCTATGCCGTTGCTTTTCAAACGCTCCCTGCTGCCCAAGTTGCGCAGCTTTCCGCTGACCGCCGAGGCCGTGACCATCCTGTCCGGCGCTGCCGAGTTCCGCCGTTGCCTGCTGGAGAAGATTGCCCAGGCGACCCAGCGCATCTACATCGTCGCGCTCTATCTGCAGCACGATGAGGCCGGCCAGGAAATCCTCGATGCCCTGCATGCCGCCAAGCTCAAGCGCCCCGAGCTCGAGATCGCCGTGGTGGTCGACTGGCTGCGCGCCCAGCGCGGGCTGATCGGCGCCGGCAAGCAGCCGGGCAACGCAGCGTGGTATCAGGAGATGACCCGCACCCGCCAGAGCACGGTGCCGATCTACGGTGTGCCGGTGCAGACCCGCGAGCTGTTCGGCGTGCTGCACCTCAAGGGCTTCGTGATCGACGACAGCGTGGTGTACAGCGGCGCGAGCCTGAACAACGTCTACCTGCACAAGTTCGACAAGTACCGTTTCGACCGCTATCACCTGCTGAACAGCCGTGAACTGGCGGATTCGATGCACCACCTGGTCAAGCACGGCCTGATCGAGTCGAAGGCCGTGCACCGCCTGGACCTGCCGAAACTGCCGACCACGCGCAGCCTGCGCAACGACATCGGCGACCTGCGCAGCCGCCTCAAGCATGCGGCCTACGACACCACGGCCGGCAGCACCGAACGCACCGGGCTGTCGGTCAGCCCGTTGCTGGGGGTGGGCAAGAACAACCCGCTGAACCGGGTGATCCTGGAGCTGATCGCCAGCGCCCAGCGCCAGCTGACCATCTGCACGCCGTACTTCAACCTGCCGCTGGGCGTGGTTCGGGAGATCAACCGGGCGCTGGCCCGCGGGGTGAAGATCGACATCGTGGTGGGCGACAAGACCGCCAACGACTTCTACATCCCGCCGAGCGAGCCGTTCAAGGTGATCGCGGCGCTGCCGTACCTGTACGAAATCAGCCTGCGGCGGTTCGCCAAGCGCCATCAGCGCCAGATCGACAGCGGCCAGCTGAACCTGCACCTGTGGCGCGAGGGCGACAACAGCTATCACCTCAAGGGCATGTGGATCGACGAGCGCCGTACGTTGCTGACCGGCAACAACCTCAACCCGCGGGCGTTCCGTCTTGACCTGGAAAACGCGCTGCTGATCGACGATCCGAAGGGGGAGTGGCTGCAGCCGCGGCAGCAGGAGCTGGACAACATCATGCGCCACACCACGCGGATCGCGCATTTCCAGCGCCTGGAAGCCTTGCCGGACTACCCGGCCGGGGTGGCCAAGTTCCTCAAGCGCGTGAGCCGGGTGCGGGTGGAGCGCCTGCTGTACCGCATTCTGTAGCGCCCCACAAAGGCCCGTTCACCCCAGCTTTTTGTGGGGTGGCTTGCGGACTGCGGGGATCCTTTGTGGGAGCCAGCCTGCTGGCGATGGCGGCAGCGAGAGCGCCGCACAGCCGAGGTGGACGCTATCGCCGGCAGGCTGGCGCCCACAGGGATCTGCGTACGACGCAGATCCAATGTGGGAGCGGGCCTACCCGCGACAGGGCCCTTCAGAACACTGCAAAAACTCAGTTCAGGCCAAGCTTTCCGCGCAACGTGGAAAGGTCTTCCGCCAGGGTATTGACCGGCCCCACCAGCGCCTTGCGGTCGCTCTCTTTTACCTTGTCATAAGTCTCGAACCCACCGTCCTTGGTGCGGTACTTGGCCAGGATCTTGTCCACGGTCGCAAAGTTCTTGTCGACCTTGGCCACGAACGCCTTGTCCTGCTTCTCGATCTGCGGACGGAACAGGTCGACGATTTTCTTCGCGCCGTCGATGTTGCCCTGGAAGTCGTACAGGTCGGTGTGGCTGTAGCGGTCTTCCTCACCGGACACCTTGGTCGCGGCCACTTCCTCCAGCAACCCGGCCGCGCCGCCCACCACTTTCTCCGGCGGGAAGGTCAGGCCGGCGACGCGGGCCTGCAGGTCCTTGACGTCCTTGTTCAGGCCGTCCGCCAAGGCGTCCAGGCCTTCGGTGCTTTTCTCGGAGAACAGCGAGTACTCGATGCGGTGGAAGCCGGTGAAGTCTTCGGCCTTCACGCCTTTTTCGTGGTCGTCCACGCGGGAGTCGATGGAGGCGTCGAGGTCGCTGAACAGCTCGGCGATCGGCTCGATCGACTCGTAGAACACGCGGGTCGGCGCGTAGAGCTTCTGCGCGGTGGCCAGATCGCCTTTCTTCACCGCGTCGGTGAACTGCTGGGTGTGGCTGGCCAGCTCATCCAGTTGCTCGGTGACGTAGATCTTGTAGTCCGACACCGGACCTACCAGATCCAGCGGCGCGGTCTCGGCGAAGGCCGAAAGCGGGGTGTTGAGCAGACCTAAGGTCAGCAGTAACGCGAGAGGCGTTTTTTTCATGGGAACGGCGGCTCCTGTTGCTATGCAGTTGTTTTTGGATGGGCAGCGTTGAGCAGCGAGCGACCGATGAAGTCCTTGTCGCCCGTCACACCCGGCAGGGTGAAGAAGTAACCGCCGCCGACCGGCTTGAGGTATTCCTCCAGCGGCTCGCCGTTGAGGCGGGTCTGCACGGTGATGAAGCCTTTTTCCAGGTCGGCCTGGTAACAGATGAACAGCAGGCCCATGTCGAGCTGGCCGTTCTTGTTCACGCCGTTGGAGTAGTTGAACGGCCGGCGCAGGATCAGGTTGGCCTGGGTGGCGGCGGTGCGTGGGTTGGCCAGGCGGATGTGGGCGTCGAGCTTGGTCAGCTTGCCTTGCGGATCCTGGCTGTAGTCCGGCACTTCGGTCTCATGGTGGGCGCCTATCGGGGCGCCGGTGGTCTTCACGCGGCCGATGATGCTTTCCTGTTCCTGCAGCGGCGTGCGGTCCCAGCGCTCGACGAAATTGCGGATGATCCGCACCGCCTGATAGCTGCCGTGGGCGGCCCAGGCCGGTTCGTCGCTGCCCGGCTGCACCCAGACGATGCGATCCATGACGCCGGCGTCGGTGGAGTCGGGGTTGGCCGAGCCGTCGCGAAAGCCCAGGAAATTGCGCGCCGACTGCGCGGGCGCGCCGGGTTTCGCCGGGGCCTGGGGCGGTACGCTGCCTTCTTGCTTCCAGCGCACCAGCAGCAGGTCCGGCAGGTTTTTCACGATGTCGCGCAGGGCGTGGATGTTGGTGTCGGCGGTGTTGGAGCAGAACTGCAGACTCAGGTCGCCGTGGCAGCAGTCGGCCTCCAGCGCGTCGTTGGGGAAACCGACCATGCGTATCAGCCGCTTGGGTTTGAGGCTGGCGAGGCCGAAGCGCTCGTCGAACAGCGATTCGCCCACCGACACGGTGACGGTCAGGTTGTCCGGCGTCACCACCGGCCCGAGGATGCCGGAGTCCAGCGGCGGCAGCTTCGGGTCGACCTGCGCCACCGGGCCGCCCTTCATCAGGAACGCGATGCGTTCGTTGAGCGTGCGGAACAGGCGCTCCAGGTCGTCGCGGTCGGTGGCCAGCACGTCGAACGCCACCAGCATGCCGGCGACCGGGCGCGGCGTGACGATGCCGGTCTGGTGCACGCCATGAAAGTCGTGGCGCTCCTGGGTCTTGTCGCTGCTCGGCGCCTCGGTCACTTGCGCAGGTTCGGCCGCGGCGGCCATCGCCGGGCAGCTCAGGGCGGATCCGGCCAGCGCGACGCCGGCGGCGCCCATGCCCATCAGCAGGCGGCGGCGTTGCAGGTTGAGGTCTTCTGAATCATTCATCTCTAATGGTCTTCTGCTTACAGGCCGGAGAGGCCGAGGGCGGGGTCAATGGCGTCGAGGGTGTCGGCCAGGGTCTTGGCCTTGTCGGCGAGCTGCTTGCGCTTTTCGCCGCTGACGGTGTCGTAGCGGACGTAGGCGCCATCGGCCTTCAGGCCGTTGAGCTCGGCGTCGACGTCCGCGAGCGCGCCGTCGATCTTGGGCAACAGGTCGGCGGCGGATTTGGCCAGCATCGGGCGCAGCAGATCGATGACCTTGCGGGCGGTCTCGACATTGGCCGCGAACCCGTTGAGGTCGCTGTGGCTGTAGCGTTCCTCTTCGCCGCTGGCCGCGCGCACGTCGGCCAGGGTGTTGAGGTTGCGCACCACGACTTCCACCAGTTGCTCCGGCGGCAGCGACTGGGCCAGCAGCTGCAGCTTGAGCGTGGTCACGTCCTCCAGCAGCCGCTTGACCACCGGCGTCAGGCCGTCGAGTTTGCGCTGCTGGAAGAGCCCGTACTCCAGGCGATGGAACCCGGTGAAGCCCGGATCCTGCTCGCGCTTCTCGAAATAGTCGGCGCGGGCGTTGATGGCGTTGTCCAGCTCGCCAAGACGCTGGGCAGCCGGGGCCAGGCGCTGATAGGCGGCGCGGGCCGGCAGGTACAGCGCCTGGGCCTGGGCGAGGTCGCCGCTGTCGATGGCTTGACCCAACGCCTTGACGGCCTTGATCAACGCGCTGCTCTGCATGGCCACGTACACACGGAACTCCGACAGCGGCCCGACGAACGCGACCATCGACGGCTTGGCCTTGGCGGCGGCCTCGGAGGCGGCGGTGGGCGTCACGGTCAGCGTTCCGCGCGGATTGCTGAGCAGGCCGCAGGTGATGGTGTAGGCGCCGGGCGCAAGGTTGGCGTTGATCACCTGGCTCAGGCCCGGCGCGATGTTTTCGCGCTCCTCGATCACCAGCACGCCGCTGAGGATCTCCCATTCCACCGCCCGGTCGGAGCGGTTGACGATGCGGAAGCTGGAATGGCCGGCAGGCACGGTCAGTTCATTCGGCTCGCAGCTGCGCGGATGAATGTTGACCACCACTTCGTCGTGGTTGAGCTGACGCTTGGCCGCCGCCATCTTCGAGGCGTAGTAGAACAGGCCGCCGGCGGCGATCATCACGATCACCGAGCCGGCCACCGCCCAGCGCAAGGCGCGGGGAGGAGAGGCCTGAAGTGTGGTTGGCTTTGACATGAAGGCCCTTACTGGCTGGAGACTGAAGGTGATTTGTCGACGGACTTGGGCACGGCGGCGGCCGCCGGGTAGAAGAACACCGCCAGCGCCACCGTCAGATAGATCACATACGCGCCGAGGGTGCTGACGGTCGGCGCATCCTGATAGCCGAACATGCCGGCGAGCACCGAACCCACCGGGCCGTCCATCGGCAATGTCTCGCTGACGTCGAACAGTACGGTCTGCAAGTGGTTCCACAGCCCGGCCTCATGCAGGGCCTGCACCGAGTTGGCGAGGATCCCGGCGGCGACCACGAGGATGAACAGCCCGGTCCAGCGGAAAAACGCCGAGAGGTTCAGGCGCATGCTGCCGGTGTAGATCAGGAAGCCGACGACAACGGCCAGGATCAGGCCGAGCAGGGCGCCGATCGGCGCGGCCGGGCCTTCGCTCTGCTGGAACACCGCGAGCAGGAAGAACACGGTTTCCAGGCCTTCGCGGGCGACGGCGAAAAACACCATGGCGATCAGCGCGATGACCTGGTGCTTGGAGGCGGTCAGGGCCTGATCGAGGGAGGCCTGCAAGGAATGCTTGATCGAGCGCGCCACCTTGCGCATCCAGAACACCATGGAACTGAGGATGCCCACGGCCACCAGGCCGACCACGCCTTCGAACAGTTCCTGTTGCTTCTGCGGAAATTCGGCGCTGACCAGTTCCAGGCCACCGCCCACCAGCAAGGCCAGCGCCGCGGCGAGAAACACGCCGATCCACACGGCGGGCATCCACTGGCCACGGCCGGTCTGTTGCAGGTAGCTGGCGATGATGCCAACGATCAGCGCGGCTTCGATGCCTTCGCGCAACATGATCAGAAAAGGGACGAGCATTCGGTGTCCATGGGGTCGGGAAATGTGGTTACAAGTTGTAACATAATGAAATTCATTCTCACATGGCATCCGTTGACATTTACCTGAACCTTAGCTGAACAACCTGTTTTTGCATGGCTGGAGCAGCGCTCGCCACAGAACCTGCGCCGGGCCTATCGCTTGCAGATAAGCTCCAACAATGGTTTGGGGCGGCCGTTGATCCTGAATACATCAGCAATACCTGTGGGAGCTGGCTTGCCAGCGAAGGCGTCCTGTCTGCCACCCTTAATGCGGAAGGTGCCGGCCTCTTCGCTGGCAAGCCAGCTCCCACAGGGACTTGTGGAATCAACGGTTCAATGCAGGTTCGCCTGCCGGCGATGGTGGCGCCGCAGGAAATGTGCCGGGCCTGAGCGGCTGCGTTAAGATGCCGGCACTCGAACAACCACGGATCAGCCGCGTTCCATGTCGGAAAAAGACACCATCGCCATCCAGCTCGTGCGCGAGGCGTTGCAGCAAAGCTGTGCGCCGGGCCAGGCCACGGAAGAAGTGCTGAACAAGGTCGGTATCGCGCCGGCGCTGCTGCAATCCGAGGACGGACGTGTGCCGGCCTCCCAATACGCCAAGCTGTGGCGATTGCTGGCCCGGCGCGGCGATGACGAGTTCTTCGGCATGGATCCGCGCAAGCTCAAGTCCGGCAGCCTGGCGTTCCTCTGCCGCAGTGCGATGGCGCAGCCCAACCTCGCCATGGGACTGGCCAGCGGGCTGAGCTTCCTGTCGTTGATGCTGGAGAAGCTGCCGGCGCAACTGGTGCATCAGCAGAGCCTGGCGGAAATCGTCCTGCTGGAGGACGACCCCGAGCCGCGCCGGGCGTTCACCTATTTCACCTACTGGATGATCGTCCACGGCGTGGCCTGCTGGCTGGCCGGGCGGCGGATCCCGATCCTGTCCATCGAGCTGCGTTGCGCGCAGCCGGACTTCTGCGACGACTACCGGGTGATGTTCTCGCAGAACCTGCGCTTCGACCGGCCGCGCACCCGGATGATCTTCGCCGCCGACTGCCTGGACCTGCCGATCAAGCGCAGCGCCGATGAACTCAAGCGTTTCCTGGCCCACGCGCCGGCCAACATCCTGGTGAAGTACCGCGACCCGGAAAGCCTGGCCAGCCGGATCCGCCACGATCTGCGCCAGTTGCCCGCCGAACAGTGGCCGGAAACCGAAGCGCTGGCCCAGCAGTTGTGCATGTCGGCCTCGACCCTGCGCCGCCGGCTGGCGGAAGAGGGGCAGACCTGGCAGGGCCTCAAGGACGGGGTGCGCAAGGAACTGGCGATCGCCTGGCTGGCGGAGCCGTCGATCAGCTTCGCCGAGATCGCCGCGCGCCTGGGGTTTGCCGACGCCAGTTCGTTCTACAAGGCGTTCCGCAAGTGGTCGGGGAGCAATCCCGGACACTACCGCAGCCTGATCCTGAATGAGGCGGTCTGATCCGAACCCAGCAGTGAACGGACGGGCCGCATCGCCAGCAGGCTGACTCCCACAGGGTCGGCTGAGTCTTGGCCAAACCGGTCATCCATCTTGACGCCTTTGACCATTGCCGCGCCCCCTGTGCGGAGCGACTATCCCGGTGTTGTTTACGGTTCCCCAACCTAATAAGAACACAGAGGGATTCTGGCAATGCGCGATTACTTGTCCGCCACCGAACAGTTCAACTATCAGCACACCGTGGACGCCGCCCTCAGCGGCACGCTCGAGGCGCTCAACGCCTGTGTCGAATGCTGTGACCGTCACGCCTTGCCGGGTCGCATCGCGCTGTTCTGGGAAGGCCGCGACGGCTCCAGCGCGACCTACACCTTCAGCGACCTGCAGGATCAGGCCGCGCGCTTCGCCAATTTCCTGCTCGCCCAGGGCGTGCGCAAGGGCGACAGGGTCGCCGGCCTGCTGCCGCGCAACATCGAACTGCTCATCACCGTGTTCGCCACCTGGCGCATCGGCGCGGTGTACCAGCCGCTGTTCACCGCGTTCGGGCCCAAGGCCCTGGAACACCGCCTGAACAGCTCCGGGGCCAAAGTGGTGGTCACCGATGCGGTCAACCGGCCGAAGCTCGCCGAAGTCGACGGTTGCCCGACCGTGGTCACCGTCGGCGGGGCCAAGGGACAGGGCATCGTGCGGGGCGACTTCAGTTTCTGGGCCGAACTGGCCAACCATTCCGACGTCTGCGAACCGGTGCTGCTCAGCGGCGAAGACCCGTTCCTGCTGATGTTCACCTCCGGCACCACCGGCCCGTCCAAGGCGCTGTCGGTGCCGCTCAAGGCCATCGTCGCCTTCCAGAGCTACACCCGCGACGCCGTGGACCTGCGCCCGGAAGACGCATTCTGGAACGTGGCCGATCCGGGCTGGGCCTACGGCATCTATTTCGGCGTCACTGGGCCGTTGTCGATGGGGCACCCGATCACGTTCTACGACGGTCCCTTCACCCTCGAAAGCACCTGCCGGGTGATCAACAAGCTCGGCATCACCAACCTGACCGGGTCGCCGACCGCGTACCGTCTGCTGATCGCCGGCGGCGACGAGTTCGCCAAGTCGATCAAGGGCAAGCTGCGCATCGTCAGCAGCGCCGGCGAACCGCTGAACCCTGAGGTGATCCGCTGGTTCGCCGACAACCTGGGCGTGGTCATCCACGACCATTACGGTCAGACCGAACTGGGCATGGTGCTGTGCAACCACCATGGCCTGGAGCACCCGATCCACCTGGGCGCCGCCGGCTTCGCCTCGCCGGGCCACCGCATCGTGGTGCTCGACGAGCAGAACAACGAACTGGGCACCGGCCAGCCCGGCATCCTCGCCATCGACCGCGACCGTTCGCCGATGTGCTGGTTCGCCGGCTACGAAGGCGCGCCGACCAAAGCCTTCGTCGGCCACTACTACCTGAGCGGCGACACCGTGGAGTGGAACCCCGACGGCAGCATCAGCTTCGTCGGCCGCAGCGACGACGTGATCACCACGTCCGGCTACCGGGTCGGTCCGTTCGATGTGGAAAGCGCGCTGATCGAGCACCCGGCGGTGATCGAGGCGGCGGTGGTCGGCAAGCCCGATCCGGAACGCACCGAGCTGGTCAAAGCCTTCGTGGTGCTCAACCCGCAGTACCGCGCCGAACCTGCGTTGGCCGAGGAACTGCGCCAGCACGTGCGCAAGCGCCTGGCCGCGCACTCGTACCCCCGTGAAATCGAATTCGTCAGCGACTTGCCCAAGACCCCGAGCGGCAAGTTGCAGCGCTTCATCCTGCGCAACCAGGAAATCGCCAAGGCTCAAGAGGCCGCGGCGAAAAACGTTTCAGCTTGAATCCAAGGAAACCGTCATGCAGATCGAGAACAAGGTATTTATCGTCACTGGCGGCGCGTCCGGCCTGGGGGCCGCCACCGCCGAATCGCTGGTCAAGGCCGGCGCCAAAGTGATGCTGGTGGACATGAACGCCGAAGCCGTGGCCGCCCAGGCCGAGCGCCTCGGCGCCCACAGCGTGGTGGCGGACATCAGCGACGAGGCCGCCGCCGAAACCGCGGTGCAGGCCACGGTGAAAGCGTTCGGCAGCCTCAACGGGCTGGTCAACTGCGCCGGCATCGTGCGCGGCGAGAAGATCCTCGGCAAGAACGGCCCGCACGCCCTGGCCAGCTTCAGCCAGGTGATCAACGTCAACCTGATCGGCAGCTTCAACATGCTGCGCCTGGCCGCTGCGGCGATTGCCGAGAGCGAAGCCAACGCCGACGGCGAACGCGGGGTGATCATCAACACCGCGTCGGTCGCCGCGTTCGACGGCCAGATCGGCCAGGCCGCGTACTCGGCCTCCAAAGGCGCGATCGCCAGCCTGACCTTGCCCGCCGCCCGCGAACTGGCGCGTTTCGGCATCCGCGTGATGACCATCGCCCCGGGCATCTTCGAGACCCCGATGATGGCCGGCATGACCCCGGAAGTGCGCGACTCCCTGGCCGCCGGCGTGCCGTTCCCGCCGCGCCTGGGCAAGCCTGCCGAGTACGCCGCGCTGGTTCGGCATATCATTGAGAACAGCATGCTCAACGGCGAGGTGATCCGTCTCGACGGCGCCTTGCGCATGGCCGCCAAGTAAGGAGGATTTGTCATGACCACCGCCAACGATCCGATCGTCATCGTCAGCGCCGTCCGCACCCCGATGGGCGGCTTCCAGGGCGAACTGAAAAGCCTCACCGCGCCGCAGCTGGGCGCCGCGGCCATCAAGGCCGCCGTCGAACGCGCCGGCATCAAGGCCGATGCCGTCGATGAAGTCCTGTTCGGCTGCGTGCTGCCCGCCGGCCTCGGCCAGGCCCCGGCGCGCCAGGCCGCGCTGGGCGCCGGGCTGAACAAGTCGACCCGCTGCACCACCGTCAACAAGATGTGCGGCTCCGGCATGGAGACCACCATCCTGGCCCACGACATGCTCGTGGCCGGCAGCGCCGACGTGGTCATCGCCGGCGGCATGGAAAGCATGTCCAACGCGCCGTACCTGCTCGACCGCGCCCGCAGCGGCTACCGCATGGGCCACGGCCGGGTACTGGACTCGATGTTCCTCGACGGCCTTGAGGACGCCTACGACAAGGGCCGCCTGATGGGCACCTTCGCCGAGGACTGCGCCGAGACCAACGGCTTCACCCGCGAGGCTCAGGACGCCTTCGCCATCGCCTCGACCACCCGCGCCCAGCAGGCGATCAAGGACGGCGCCTTCAAGGACGAGATCGTTCCGCTGACCGTGACCGTCGGCAAGGAACAGGTGGTGATCAGCAACGACGAGCAGCCGCCCAAGGCCAAGCTGGACAAGATCGCCTCGCTCAAGCCGGCGTTCCGCGAGGGCGGCACCGTGACGGCGGCCAACTCCAGCTCGATCTCCGACGGCGCGGCGGCGCTGGTGCTGATGCGCCAGTCCCAGGCGCAGACGCTGGGCCTCAAGCCGCTGGCGGTGATCCACGGCCACTCGGCGTTCGCCGACACGCCGGGCCTGTTCCCGGTGGCGCCCATCGGTGCGATCAAGAAACTGATGAAGAAAACCGGCTGGTCCCTGGAGCACGTCGACCTGGTGGAAGTCAACGAGGCCTTCGCCGTGGTCGGCATGGCCGCCATGACCCATCTGGAGATCCCCCACGAGAAGCTCAACGTCCACGGCGGCGCCTGCGCCCTGGGCCACCCGATCGGCGCGTCCGGCGCGCGGATCCTGGTGACGCTGATCTCGGCCCTGCGCCAGAGAGGCCTGAAGCGCGGCGTGGCGGCGATCTGCATCGGCGGCGGCGAAGCCACGGCGATGGCCGTGGAATGCCTCTACTGATCGCCAGGCCCCAACCCCTGTAGGAGCCAGCCTGCTGGCTCCCACACGAAGCAGTCGGTGTGATTTTTAAGGATTCACCATGATTCCCAACGAAGACCAACAACAGATCCGCGACATGGCCCGGCAGTTCGCCGAGGAACGGCTCAAGCCGTTCGCCGCCGAGTGGGACCGCGAGCACCGTTTCCCCAAGGAAGCCATCGGCGAAATGGCCGGTCTGGGCTTCTTCGGCATGCTGGTGCCGGAGCAGTGGGGCGGTTGCGACACCGGTTACCTGGCCTATGCCATGGCCCTGGAAGAGATCGCCGCCGGCGACGGCGCCTGCTCGACGATCATGAGCGTGCACAACTCGGTGGGCTGCGTGCCGATCCTCAAGTTCGGCAACGACGACCAGCGCGAACGCTTCCTCAAGCCGCTGGCCAGCGGCGAGATGCTCGGCGCCTTCGCCCTGACCGAGCCCCAGGCCGGCTCCGACGCCAGCAGCCTGAAGACCCGGGCGCGGCTGGAAGGCGACCACTACGTGCTCAACGGCTGCAAGCAGTTCATCACCTCCGGGCAGAACGCCGGGGTCGTGATCGTGTTCGCGGTGACCGATCCGGGGGCCGGCAAGCGCGGCATCAGCGCGTTCATCGTGCCCACTGACTCGCCGGGCTACAGCGTCGCGCGGGTCGAGGACAAGCTCGGCCAGCACGCCTCCGACACCTGCCAGATCCTCTTCGAGGACGTGAAGGTGCCGGTGGCCAACCGTCTGGGCGAAGAGGGCGAGGGCTACAGGATCGCCCTGGCCAACCTGGAAGGCGGACGCATCGGCATCGCTTCGCAATCGGTGGGCATGGCCCGCGCCGCGTTCGAGGCCGCCCGTGACTACGCCCGCGAGCGCGACAGCTTCGGCAAGCCGATCATCGAGCACCAGGCCGTGGCCTTCCGCCTGGCGGACATGGCCACCCAGGTCGCCGTGGCCCGGCAGATGGTGCATTACGCCGCCGCCCTGCGCGACAGCGGCCAGCCGGCGCTGGTCGAGGCGTCGATGGCCAAGCTGTTCGCCTCGGAAATGGCCGAGAAGGTCTGCTCGATGGCGCTGCAGACCCTCGGCGGTTACGGTTACCTCAACGACTTCCCGCTGGAGCGCATCTACCGCGACGTGCGGGTCTGCCAGATCTACGAAGGCACCAGCGACATTCAGCGCATGGTCATTTCGCGCAATCTTTGAGAAGGAATCTGCACATGAGCTACGAAACGATCCTGTTGGAAACCCATGGCCGCGTCGGCCTGATCACCCTGAACCGGCCGCAGGCGCTGAATGCCCTGAACGCGCAGCTGGTCAGCGAAGTGAACCGTGCCCTGGACGGTCTGGAAGCCGATGCGAACATCGGCTGCATCGTCATCACCGGTTCGAAGAAAGCCTTTGCCGCCGGTGCCGACATCAAGGAAATGGCCGAGCTGACCTACCCGCAGATCTATATGGACGATCTGTTCAGCGACAGCGACCGCGTGGCCAACCGGCGCAAGCCGATCATCGCGGCGGTGAACGGTTTCGCCCTGGGCGGCGGCTGTGAGCTGGCGCTGATGTGCGACTTCATCCTGGCCGGCGACAACGCGAAGTTCGGCCAGCCGGAAATCAACCTCGGCGTGCTGCCGGGCATGGGCGGCACCCAGCGCCTGACCCGTGCGGTGGGCAAGGCCAAGGCCATGGAAATGTGCCTGAGCGGCCGCCTGATCGGCGCCGAAGAGGCCGAGCGCTGCGGCATCGTGGCGCGCATCGTGCCGAGCGACGAACTGCTGGATGAGGCGCTGAAGGTCGCGGCGGTGATCGCCAGCAAGTCGCTGCCGATTGCGATGATGGTCAAGGAAAGCGTCAACCGCGCCTTCGAAGTGAACCTGACCGAAGGCGTGCGCTTCGAGCGCCGGGTGTTCCACGCGGCGTTCGCCACCCACGACCAGAAAGAAGGCATGGCGGCGTTCATCGCCAAGCGCGAGGCCGAGTTCAAGGGCCAGTGAGGCGGTGGCGCTGCTGACGTAATCGCTGGCCAGTCGAATCGTCGCACTGTAGCTCCCACAGGGTCTGTGCCGATCACATCATCTGTGAAAGATCCAGTTCGCTGCGGGAGCTGCACCACAAATCCCCTGTGGGAGCCAGCCTGCTGGCGATAGCGGCGTGTCAGCCAGCAGAGATGTCGATGACCCACCGTCATCGCCAGCAGGCTGGCTCCCACCGTTAACCGGGTCGTTCACCGATGATGTGCCAGGCACAAGTCCTGTGGGAGCGGGCTTGCCCGCGATGGCGAAGTGTCAGCCGACAGAAATGTCGATGACCCACCGCCATCGCCAGCAGGCTGGCTCCCACCGTTAACCGGGCCGTTCACCGATGATGTGCCAGGCACAAGTCCTGTGGGAGCGGGCTTGCCCGCGATGGCGAAGTGTCAGCCGACAGAGATATCGATGACCCACCGTCATCGCCAGCAGGCTGGCTCCCACCGTTAACCGGGCCGTTCACCGATGATGTGCCA